>JALVDI010000612.1 GCA_027009115.1 Polyangiaceae bacterium
GCGCACCTCGACCTCGAGCTCCCCCTCCTCGGGGCGCTCGTCGGGGATCGTCGCGGCACAGGTGCCGTCCTGATAGTCGGGATGGCGGATCGCCATCTGAACCTCGCCAGGATCGAAGCGATAGCTCGTGAAGCGCCCATCGTCACCGGAGACGAGCGCCGAGACCTCCCGGCCCGGAAAGGCGACAATGGCGCCCGCCACGGGCGTGCCCGCGCCCTGCTCGACCACCTCGCCCTTGATGCGTCCCTGCAGCGGCGGCGGGATCGGCACCTCGACACGCCGCTCGACCTCGCGAATCTCGGGCTCGAGGGGCTCGGGCTCGCGCGTATCGAAGGCGTAGGCGAGACCGAGGTAGAGGTTGTAAGGGGCGTTCGGCGCGAGCTCGCGGACGAACTTGCTGCGCTTCTTGCCGGTGAGACCGATGTCGGCAGCCAAGAGGAAGCTGAGCCCCTGAACCGGCGGAAGCACGCGCAGACCGAGGGTCATGTCCATCGGGAAGCTCCCGACGCCCTGCCGGTCGAGGCAACCGTCCTCGCCGGGCGCGGGCCGATCCGTGGTGGTGGGGTCGTCGTCGGGGATGAACAGGCAGTTGTACCCCTGCCGGTTGACCGGGATGTTCCAGGTCCACTCCAGCAGAGGGCTCAGGTAGAAGTCTTCAAGGACGCGGAGCGGAGCCTCGAAGCCGAGGTTGATGTTGAGAAAGTCCGTCCGGTTGATGTTGAGCGCGAAGCGCTCGATGGGCGTCAGCAGATGCCGGCTCTCGTCCGACATGTCCGGCGCGGGATCCTCGAGGTTCTCGAAGCGCGCCGCCTCCACGTCCTCGATCAGCTTCGACGAGTTGTCGAAGTAGTACTGCAGGTTGAAACGCGTGATGAAGGGGATGCTGCTCGGGAGACCCCGCAGGTCGAGGGTGACGTTGCCGCGCAACCCGAAGCTCGTGCTCTTGAGGACGAGGCCGATGTCTCCCACGGTGTTCAGCAGCGCCAGCGTGAGATCGCCGCCGACGGTCAGGATGGGAGAGACCCGGTGAAACGCCTTGATGCCGAGCTGGGTGTCGCCGAGGACCTGGAAGAGGGTCGGGTCGCCCTGATCGTTGCTGTTGGCGTAGGACTGGATCGAAGCCCAGAGCTCGACGTTCTCGTGGACGGTCCAGCCGAGCGAGAGCGAACCGCCGACGTGCTCGGCGTCGTCACCGGGGCGAATGAAGCCGGAGGTGAAGAAGAAGTCCGTGGCGAGTTGAATGCGGAAGGAGCCGACCGCACCGCCGCCGGCGTCCACGACGTGAAGGCCGCCGGCGGGCCCGAAATAGGTGCTCTGGGTGCGCAGCAGCCGCGCGCGCAGATCCTCGTCGTCCTCGTCCTCGGCGTCTTCGTCCTCCGCCTCGGCCTCGTCCGCACCCTCGTCATCGGCCGCGTCGCCCCCCTCGTCCTCGGCGGCGGTGAGGACCGAGTCGAAGTCGTCCTCTTCGTCGAAGGGGTCCTCGTCGAATTCGTCCGCCCCGTGGTCATCCGCTCCGTCCGAATCGGCCGGCGCGGCGCTCTCGGCGGGCTCTTCCTCGAATTCGTCGTCGAATTCGTCATCGAACTGCGCCCAAGCAGGCGAGGCCACCAACAGAAGGGCGAGCAAGAGGCCGAAGCGAGGGAGTTTGGACGACATGATGGAAGGCTCCTTGGCGACGAGAGCAAGCGGGCGCTTGTTTACCGTGTTTCCCGAGCAAGATCCAACCTTCATGGCGAGCGCTCCGGCGCGCAGGGCTGGCGGATTCAAAAAATATTCCAGCCAGAGCGGTGCGGACGTGCGCTGGAGTCGACTCGCCGGCTCAGGGCGCCGCGACACGCAAGGTGACCGTGCCGGCGGGGGGAATCATCGCGCTATGCGAAACGGGGGCTGAGCCGCTCGCCGGCTCAGGGCGCCGCGACACGCAAGGTGACCGTGCCGTCGGGGGGAATCATCGCGCTATGCGAAACGGGGGCTGAGCCGCTCGCCGGCTCGAAAGTTACGACGTAGCGGCCTCCAAGAACGCCGGCGATGCGGCAGGAACCGTGGGTCGTGGTGCAGCTGTGCTCCGCTTCCCCGGCGCGGGCCCTGAGAACGACCCGGCCATCGGCGGGCTCTCCTTCGGCGGTGCGGACCTCGACGATCACCAGCGCCTCCGCAAGCGCGGTCCCTGCGAGCAGGGTGGCGCCGAGCGTCAGCGCGGCCAACAGGCCTCGACCGAATTTCCAGCTCACCGTGTTCCTCCCGATCAAGTTCGTGGGCCGTCGCCGCGGCCTCGCCGCTAAAGGACGCTGCCGAGCAGGGGTGGATTCACGGACTCTATAGCAGATCGTTTGCGCGCGTCGTTTCTTCGCCGCCTTGGGCGCCTCGGGCTACACCGAGCCCATGCGCTCCGTTCTGCTCCTCGTCGCCGCCTGCGGCGCGACCGCCGCTCCTCGACCCCACCCGCGCGCGACCACGGAGCCCCAGGACACACCGGCTCCGGTGCGAGCCGAAAGCGCCCACCCGACGCCCGTCGAGACTCTGCCCGAGGTTCCGCCGAGCCGGCTTCTGGCCGATCTCACCGCGCACCCGGAAGAGGCCAGCTTCTTCTGGGCAGATGCCGAAGGGATCGACCTCGGTGGCCCTGCCGGCGCTCGACACACCCTTGGAGGCTGGTCCACGTCCCTGGCATCCGGCGTGCTGGACGGGGTGAACGTGCTGGTGACCACCGGGCGGCAAGGGAAGCTGCCCATCAGCTGCACGCGACAAGCTGGACAAGACACCTGGCTGTGGGTGGAAGGCCGGGCGGTCGGAGGCGGCCCAGTCCAGCTCTACATCGGCGACAGGCATGTCGGCGAGCTCGAGCTGCCGGCCGAGGGGTGGGGCGTAGGACAGGTGCGCATCCCCGCTGCGCTCCTGCGCCGAGGGGAGAACGTGCTCCTGCTGCGCGCTCGGCGGTCGCGCTCGATCCCGGGTCTCGGTCGAGTGGGCGTCGCACTCCGGCGCCTCGCATTCGGTCCGGAGCTTCCGTTCGAGCGGTTGCGGCTGCCGGCGCTCCAGGACGGCCGGTGGCGCATCCCCGCCCAGTGGCGGGTCGGCTACACCCTCCCGATCGGCGAGGGCGCGCAGCTCCGAGGGCGCGCGACGCGCGGAACCGTGAGGTTGCGTGTGGTGCACGACGACGGTGCCCGGGAGCTGGGCCGCTACGAGGGAGCGTTCGCCGTGTCGCTGGCGGAGCTCGCCGGCCGGGTCGTGCGCATCGAGGTCGGCGCCGCCGAGGAGCCCGCCGAGGTCGCCGAGCTGGCCGTCGAGGTCCCGGCCGAAGACGCCGCGAGCGCGCCACGACCGACCCACGTGATCCTCTGGCTCGTCGACACCCTCCGTGCCGACCACCTCTCGCCGATCAACCCGAGGACCCGCGTGCGCACGCCCGGCCTCGAAGCGTTCGTCCGTGACGCGAGCACCTTCATGAACGCCCACGCGCAGGAGAACTGGACGAAGCCGAGCGTCGCCACGCTCCTGTCGGGACTGATGCCCTGGGAGCACACGGCGACTCAGCAGTCCTCGGTGGTGCCCCGGTCGATCGAGCTGCTCCCCGAGATGCTGCGCGCGCAGGGCTTCGAGACCGCGAGCTTCATTTGCAACGGCTACGTCTCCGATCGTTTCGGCTTCGACCAGGGCTGGGACACCTACCGCAACTACATCCGCGAGGGTCGGCGTACGCGGGCCCGCGACGTGGCCGCGGACGTGCTCGCCTGGCTGGACGGGCGCGACGAGACGAAGCCGTTTTTCCTCTACGTGCACACCATCGACCCGCATGTGCCGTATCGCCCACCGCGGGAGTACCTCGGAATGTACGGGGACACCGACTACTCGGGGGTGGTCAATTTTCGGCGAAACCCCACGCTCCTCGAGGACATCAAGTTGGGGCGGCTGCGCCTTCGCGGACGCGACAAGGCCCACCTGCGGGCGCTCTACGACGGCGAGATCAGCTACCATGACGCGCACTTCCGATCGGTCATGGAGGGTCTGCGACGGCGCGGGCTCGCGGACACGACGATGGTCGTCGTGACCTCCGACCACGGCGAGGAGTTCTGGGACCACGGCTCGGTGGGACACGGTCACTCGGTGTACGAGGAGCTCCTGCACGTGCCGCTCTTCGTGCGGCTGCCGGGTCTGCCGGCGGCGCGCATCGCCTCGCCGGTCGGCCTCGTCGATGTGGTGCCGACGATCCTCGACGCGCTCGGAAAGCCGATCCCCGCGACGGTCAGCGGTCGCTCCTTCCTCGACACGCTCGAGAGGCGCGGCGCCGCGCAGCCCCGAGTCACGGTCTCGGGGTTCATGGATAGCTGGCGCACAGCCACCTCCGGGCGGTGGAAGCTGGTGCTGCGACCGGGTCGGCGGCCACGCCTGTACGATCTCCAGGAGGACCCGGGCGAGCGTGTCGATGTCGCTGCAGAGCGACCGCTCACCGCGCGCTGGCTGCGCGAACGCATGGCGCTCCGGCTCGAAGCGACGCGGGCGCAGGGGCGCAGGAGCCGGCACCGCCACCGAGCACAGTCGACGGTCATCGACGACGAGACGGCCGCCCAGCTGCGCGCGCTGGGCTACGTCACCCAATGAGTCCGCGCCTCGGGTTCCTCGGAGGCGCACCGCCCTCCGTCGACTTCATCGCTCACGAAACGAGCGGCCGCCGGCCTCAGCGCTCCTCGAAAGGATCGGCCTCGGGCAAGCTGACCTCGTGGGCGGTCGCGTCTTCGTCGTAGAACGCCACCGGCTCCTCGCCGAGGTCCGGCGCCGCGAAACCTTCATCCCCGCCGGCGTCGAGGGAGGCCTCGACGGTCTCGTCGAGCGGCAGCCCGGCCGGCGAAGCACCTTCGAGCCCCTCCGCGTCTCCTTCGGACGACCCCGCCTCGTCGTCGGCGTCGAGCTGCACGTCGGGCACCGGCGCATCCTCGGGCACCGGCGCATCCTCGGGCACCGGCGCATCCTCGGGCACCGGCGCATCCTCGGGGGCGGCCGCTTCTTGGCGCGGAGGCATGTTCGGCGTCGCTTCGGCCCCCGGTCGGGGCGCCGGCGTCACGCGCTGCGAGGGATCCAACTCGGGCCGAGGCGGCTCGCTCGGGATGGGCAGCTCACCGCCGTACTGGAACCACCCGGACGAAGCGCGTGGCTCGGGAGGAGGGGTCTCGCTGGGCCACCAGGTCGGCGGATGGACCGGGCGAGTCAGAGCCGCCGGGAGTGGCGGGAGCGCGAAGCCTTCGGGAGCGGCTGGGAGCTCGGGTGGAGGTTGCGGCGGCGGCGCGGACGCGGCGCGCTCCAGCTCCTCCATGGAAGCCACCATCGTGGCCCCTTCGGCGGCGCCTTCCTCCTCGAAGGCCTCGAACACCGCGCCTTCGTCGAGCTCCGAACCGAGCTCCTCGAACCCATCCCCTTCGGGCCCGTGCTCGGCCGGGACGGCGACGGCGTCCTCGTGAGCTGCGTCCCCGAGCCCCTCGGCGGTGGGCTCGGGCGCCGGCGGCGCCTCGGAGGTCGCGAAGCTCACGAAGTCTTCGGCGACGTCCTCGTAGCCTCCATCCTCGGCCACCTCGCCCGTGTCGACGGCGGCTGCCTCCGCCTCTTCGAGCTCGGACACGTCGACCTCTCCGGTCGGCGGCTCATCGCCCATCCGGGATTGGCGGGCCAGCAGGATCCGCTCGTAGACCACCTCGGAGCGTCCCTCGAGCTGGAGGGTGTCGAAGACGATGTCGTAGCGGGTCTCGGGCGCTCGTGCCTCGCCGCCGTCGACGGACGCGGCCACCCGGCCCACCCCTTCGAGGGCTGGCGTTCCGTCGATGAGGAGCACGGCGAACGCCACCCTCGAGCCCTCCTCAAAGGCTCGGGGGCCATAGAGGATGATCCGCTCTTCGTCGACGCGGTCGGCGAGCCCCGCGGACAGCTCCGAAAGATCCCCGAAGTGCGTGGGCACGGTCAGACTATCGGTCATCGGGAAACCCAGCTCCTCCTCACCCGTCTTCCAGCGGGCGCGTCGTCACATCGCCGCTCGTGTCGAGCAGCTGCTCCACCCGGCGCTCAGCCTCGTCCAGGCGGCGCGAACCGTCTCGGGCGAGCCGAACCCCCTCCTCGAAGATCGCGAGCGACTCGTCCAGGGGGAGGTCGCCACGCTCGAGGCGTTCGACCACCTCTTCGAGCCTGCGGACGACCTCCTCGAAGGAGGCGGGGTTCTCGACGGTTTCCGGGGAAGTCACGGGCGGCACCGCACGATGCCGCAGGTCGCCCGGGCAGGTCAATGGTCGATCCGGTCTCACCGCCAACGGCGGCTCCCATCCGTGGCCACGATCCTCAAACCTGGCCGGCCCGGGTCTGCACCTGAACGTCGACCTTCGACTCGGGCAGATCGGCGAGGAAGAGCTCGCCCGTCGGGAGGATCGGCAGGCGAAGCCAGCGGCCATCCGGCAGGAGGACCTGCGCGATCAGCGCGGCGCCAGGCAGCTCCGTGACGACTCGCAGCCGAAGCACCTGGCGACCCTCACCGAGGGGCAACCCCGGCCCAGCGGCGGCGCGCTCGAGCCACGCCCGCACCTCGTCGTCCGCTTCGCCGACCGCGCGGTACCGAAGGAGCTCGCGCGCGGCGGGCGGGCTGAGGACGGCCAGGGCTCGCGCCGCTGCGCGGCGGACGGCCGGCGTGTCGTCACGTTCGACTCGGGCCAGGAGCGCGCGCCAGGCGCGGCGGTCCTGCGCGCGGGCGAGACTCCAGGCGGCGCAGGCGCGGGCCCGAGGATCGGGACTGCGGAGCAAGCGGCGAAGAGCCCGGCCGACGCGGCGGCGGTCCCGGGGGCGCCACCGGTCTCGGTCAGCGGCCAGGATCGCGGCCTCCGGAGCGCGCGTCGGATCCTCCAAAGCGGCGAGGAGTGCGACGCCGTCGCCGCCTCCGCCGATCGACGCCAACGCCAGAGCCACGACACCCCACACTTCGGGGTCCTCCTCCCGGGCGAGGGCCACTTCGAGGCGCTGGCGCAGGGACGGATCCCCCAGGAGCCACGCGGCGTACGCTCCGGCGGCACGGCGCTGGGCGCTGGGCGCACCCAAGGCCCGCCGAATCGCCGGCACCGTCGAGGTGTCCTGGGCAAGCGCCCGAAGCACCAGGAGCCGGAGCCACGCCGCCCCGCGGGCCCCTCCATGGGCGCGGGCGAGCGCCCGATGGGCCTGAC
>JALVDI010000613.1 GCA_027009115.1 Polyangiaceae bacterium
GTCGTCGTCGCTGGCGCGCGGCCGGTCGCGAGCCGGCCGGGATCGGTGAGTCGGCCGCTCGGGCACGCGGGTTGCCGGCGGCTCCGGCGCGGGGTCTTCGGTTGGCGCCTCTCCCTCGACTCCGTCCTCGGACGTCGTCGGGCCCTCGCGGTCGGGAACGCCGGGGAGGTCGTCCTCCTCCTGGAGCGCCGGGTCCGTCGGGGACGGCGCGAGTGGGCTCGCAGGCTCCAGGGTATCGACGCTTTCCCGCTCCGGGGGGCCGCCGGCGTCGCTCGCATCCTGGGTCGTGAACATCCCGCTCAGAAGGACACGCAGGTCGATGCCTTCCTCGGTGACCGCTCCGAAGACAGCCGCGAGCGCGACGAGCCCGCTCACGATCCAACGCCCCAGTTTGGAGGGAATCCGCACAGGGACGTCCTTCTCTTCCTGGACGAGGGCCGGGCCGGTGGAGGGCAGCGCCCCAGGTTGCTCCCGGTCGTCTTCGAGGGAGAGCCGAGGCGCTCGCACGACCGCCGAGTCTCGCGACGGGGCCTCCGTCGTCGCGGCCGGAGCGGCCGAAGCGGCCGAAGCGGCCGGAGCGGCCGGAGCCTCCAGAGCCTCGACGTTCGCAACCATCGCCAGCGTCTGCTCGTAACGCTCCTCGAAGAGGTAACGCATCCACTCGGCGAGCTCGGCGCTCTCGAAGGGGGCGCCGCTCCGCGCGATGAATCCTCGGAGGTCGCGCCCCATCTCGCGAGCGGTCGAGTAGCGCTCCGCCCGATCCCGCCGCAACGCGCGGGCAGCGATGTCCGCGAGCTCCGCCGGGACCCACTGGGCCACCGCGTCCGCTCGCTCGATGGGCTCCTCGAGCACGGCCATGGCCGTCTTGATGGCCGTGTCCCGGCGAAAGAGTTGCCGAAGCGTGAGGGTCTCCCAGAGGCAGACGCCCAAGGCGAATATGTCCGCGCGGGCGTCGACCGGTTCGGCACGGAGCTGCTCTGGCGCAGCATAGGAGACCTTGCCCTTCATGACGCCGGTGTTGGTCTGGGTGACCCGCTCGAGGGCCTTGGCGCAGCCAAAGTCCACGACCTTGACGGTGCCGTCGTAAGTCACGAAGAGGTTCTGCGGCGAGACGTCCCGGTGAACGATGTCAAGGCGGCTCCCGTCGGCGCCGGTGGCCGTGTGCGCCGCGTGCAACCCCTCGCAGGCGTCGGCGAGGATACGGGCCGCCAGAAACGGCAGCGCCTGCATCAGGCCGTCGCTCTGGGCGCGCTTGGCGACCACCTGGTTGATGAAGTCGAAGAGCGGCTCCCCCACCAGGTACTCCATCGCCAGGAAGTACTCGTCGCCTTCCTTCCCAAAGTCGTAGACCGCGCAAACGTTGGGATGGCTGATCTGAGAGGCGATCTTCGCCTCATCCAGGAACATGTCGATGAAGGTCTGCTGCTTGGCCAGGTGCCCGTGGATGGTCTTGAGGGCCACGAGCCGCTCGAGCCCTGCACCGAGGCGCATCTTGCTGAGGTAGACGGTGGCCATTCCGCCGGCGCCGAGCTCTCGGCAGAGCGTGAACCGACCCAGGGTGAAGGGCAGCCGTGGCCCGAGGGACGGACGGACGCTCTCGCCGACCGTGGTCAAGGCGCGCCCTCGCCGTTCGGAAGGTCTCCTCTCGTCGTCGGGCTCATCGTCGGGCCGAGTGTAGTCGCTCCCGAGACCAGACCGCCCCCACAAACGCAACTTGCTCGCGTAAGAGCGCATCTCAAGGGCGATCGTCGATCGATCCGTGGACTGGGCGGGACCGCATCCGCGAGGCGAGGGAATGTCGAGCATTCTCGAGGGGAGAGGATGGCCGCAGAGGGCGTGCGCAGACCGCGGAGCGGCGACGAGGGGTTTTGAGATGCGCTCTCGTCCCCGCTGAGCTTCACTCCCTCGTCCGAGCCAGGGGTCCTCGTCCCCTGGAACCGGTCAGCGATCCCCCAACAGAACGAGGCTCATCGACAAGTTCGCGTGGACCGGTCCGATCTCGGGCAACGTGCCTTGCTCGCCGAAGCTGCACAGGCCCAGCATGGGAACGCCGTCCAGCCCGCGCTTCCACGCGTCGCGGAGCCCGGCGTCGAGCGCCTGGCCTACCGCTCCGGCGCACCCGGCACAGTAAATCAAGAAGCCCGCTCGCGGAATGAAACCGCCACCCGCCTTCTTGGCTTCCTCGATGAGCGTGTCGAGCGCGCCGATCAGACCCTCTGCGTCGCCATCCATGACGCACACTTTCGTTCCGAGGGGAACCTGCGCGAACACGTTCACTGCGCCGTCTTCCGCGCGGATGCTCGCCGGATGAATCGCGAGGTAGCGGTCCCCGGTGCTGGTCGCAAGAGGCAGGCCCAGGGGCCGGAAGGCAGTCTGCGCGAGCACGTTGCCGCCGGCTTCCACCTGCTGGGCGATCGAATCGCCGATCCAGGCATGCAACGTCTCAGACGCCGGTTTGCCATCGATTTCGGTAATCGTCCGACCCTGAGCGCCCGTCACTTCGGCCCGCGCCTCGGTGGGCCGGTAGGGGCTGAGGAAGTGAGCGCCGACCGCGACGTCACCGGCAATGGAAACCAAGCTGACGGCGCTTCGAAAGGGACCGTCGTCGGTGAAGACGCTCCAGTCGCCCGCGATGGCGTGGTCCGCCGCACTGCCGCCAAAGATCGGCACATCCCCAAGCACGCCACGCACGCCGCGAAGGACTGCTTCTTCCGCCCCCGGGGCGACGCTGAAGAGCAGCACGGCTGGCGATCGGTCGCCAAGCGCCTCGGCAGCCGCTCTACCCGCGGCTTCCGGGTCGTCCTTGATCACGGCACTCCCGGCGTGCGTATCGAGACCGTCACCGCCTACCAGCAGGACCCCGACAGCGCCGCCATTGCCCATGACGACCCCGTCGGGGCAGAGCACTCCCAGGGATGTTGTGCTTCCGTGAATCCGCGCACCCGGGAACTGGCTGCGGACCCTGTTGAAGACGTCGGATGCGTCGTGATCGACCGTTGCCGTAAGGAAAACCAAGGCAGGGTCGACTCCCGACATCCCCGCGCGTGCCCGCCGAACGGCTTCTTCAACGGCAGAATCCGTATCTCCCGCCGAGCTCACGCCGACCGCGGCCCTCACGTATCCCATGGTTCCCTCCCTTCGAGTGCCGCGGCCCTGAGAAGTTCCTCGAACTCGTCGCGCGACAGCAGGTTCATCACTGCCGCCCGAACCTTCTGAAGTGCCTCTCGGTCGTCGGGCGTCGTGGCGGTGAAAGACCGCACGGGGACGCCACTCATCATGATCAACCGAGAAATAGCAAACGCGCCGTACTTCCTTTCAAGGAACTCTACGACGAAGTGGATTCGCCCCACCGCGGCCACGAACTTATGCTGCCATCAACGATTTCCAACATCAACTGAAAACCGGAGAGGAGCGGTGCCCTGACAGCCCTCTGGAGGGCTTCGATGGCAACCTTGGTGCGCAGCTTCTCGGTGAGAAGGCCCGTGCGAAGCGGGTTCGGACGAGGCAGTTCGGTCCATAGATGACATCATGGGCGTAGGGAGCCCTTTGGAAAGGAAACGCCAAGATCCAGCAAACCTTCGTGTGCCGGTCGCTCTGACCCGCGACGGACGCCTCGTAAAGCCCACCGAAGCACCAACTGGCGCTCATCTCGCCTGTCCAGGTTGCAAGAGTTCGCTCATCGTTCGCGGTGGCTCACACACCAAGGTACGCCGCCACTTCGCCCACCAAGCTCGCGTGCCTTGCTCCCAGGAAACTATCCTCCACAAGACGGCCAAGGGCCTCGTCGCTCAGGTCCTACGTGACAGCCTGCGGGGAGAACTCCCTCCAGTACAAGTCCACCGAATATGTTCTCGCAGCGAGTGTGGGAGGACCTGGAGCCTTCCATTTCGGCCCGTTGCGGACCAAGTCGTAGTCGAGTTCCCGCTCCACACTGGTCGCATCGCGGACGTTGCCCTCCTGCGCAACGGCATCGCCATCGCCATCGTCGAGATCCATGTCACCCACGCGGTTGACGATACGAAGGCCGCTGACCTCGGGGAACTGCCGTGCGCTGAGTTGGAGGCCGAACAAGTCGTCCGCGACCCATTGAACTGGCATCCACGTGAGGAACGCGCGCGGAAACGTAGCTGCCCCGCGTGTAAAGCCATCGACGCATCATACCGTCGAGCCGGCGTACCACGCTGGATCGATCAAATGAGGGACGTTCCCGGATACGAAGGTCGCATCTTCAACGAACTGGCCCATTGGCGAAGCGACATCCGACTCGTGAGCCGGTACGACGGTGGCGGCTCGGCCCTGACCCGATGGACGAACTTCGATGTAGTGGTTGCTCGACTTGCGACCGAACTCTCCGCTGCGCAGTGGCGCGCAGGCGCACAACGGCGTGCCCAGTACGCAAAAGCCAAGATCGAGGAGTTCGACCTACCTCATCATGTTCGCTTCTACTGGGAGATCGAGGCAGCCTGCGCATGAACGATGGCTTACGCGCGAACGAGTTGCGCCAGCGTCGACCTGGCCTCGATTCGGACGGCATTCATAGGTCAACCGCGATCTGAACGATGCCGCTGCCTCCTCCCGCGATGGGACCGAGGCCCCGCAGCACGCTCGCCACGCAGGCCGCGGTACGTCGATCGCCCCGCTCCGCCCCTTGGGCCGGCTGCGACAGCGCGATCTCTCCGTCGGGCCTGGCGATCACCTGGACCCGTACGGTTCGCTGGATGCCGGGGGTCTGACAGCGCCCCAGGCGAGGCCTTGCGCGCTGAAGGAGCGCCGCGACACCGGCCGGGTTCGCGCTTCCGATGATGCGCGGAGGGTGGAAGCGCGCGCCTCCGATTCTTGGCGCCTGTCGCGCCATGCCCGGCTCCGCCTGATCCGCCGGTTGGGGGCTTCGCTCCTCGCGCCGCGGCGACGCGGAACGCTGGGGCCTGCGCATCGTCGCCATCCCCCCCGAAGCCATCGGCCTCGAGCGAGGCTGTTCGGGCTTGGGCGCCGCGAGCGCCGGCATCTTCGTGGCACCCGCCGCGGGCGCCGTGAGCCCGGTGGTGGCGGAGACCGCGGAAGGCGAAACCGCGGACGGCGAAACCGTCGGTGAGGCAACGGACGCGGGCGCCCCCGGGGAACTCGGATCCTCTGGGCTCAGGAAATCGAGCAGAAGCACGACCCCCATGGCAGCGAGGACGGCCGCGACCAGCCCCAGGAGACCAACGCGCAGCCAGGATGTCCCGCGAGAACTCGGCCCGCACTCGGCCGTAGGCAGAGCGCCGGCCGGCGGGGGCGACGCGAGCACAGCCCGCGGGGGCGGGGCCGACGGTGCCATCATCGTCGATCCATGCGGGTCCACAGCCCCATGGGGGTCGGCCCGCATGGGGCCCAGGGAGGCACTCGGCGAGATCGCTCCCCTCGGGAAGTGAGAAGCGGGCTGCGCGCCGAAGGCACGGGTGGCCGGCACGCTCCGCACTCGGCGGAGCTCCTCCGCCATCGCCCGCGCCGACGGGAAACGCGCCTCCCGGTCCCGGGCCAGCGCCCGCTCGACCACCCGCACGAAGGCATCCGGGCAATGGGGCGCCACTTCCTTCAGAGAGCGCGGTGACTCCGTGGCGAGCTTCAGCATCATCGCATCGAAGCTCTTCGCTTCGAAGGGGTGTGCGCCCGACACCATCTCATACATCGCCACGCCCAGGGCATAGAGGTCCGCTCGCCCGTCGACGTCCCGCGCCGAAGTAAACTGCTCCAGCGCCATGTAGAGGGGCGTGCCAAGGGCCACGCCCTCCCGCGTAAGGTGCTCCACCTGCGATTCGACCATCTTGCTGATGCCGAAGTCGAGCAACTTCGCGCAGACCCCGTGCGTGGTGTTCGCGAGGAAGATGTTGGCCGGCTTCAAATCGCGATGGATGACGCCCGCGTCATGGGCAGCGGCGAGTCCGGCCAGTACATCCATTCCGATGCTCATCGCCTCGTCGATAGAGCACGGACCACGCGCCAAGCGCGTCTCGAGGTCTTCGCCGTCGAGCAGCTCGAGGGCCAAGAAGGCCTCTCCCTGCGGGGTCATCCCGCAGTCGTAGACATCGACGATGTGTTTGGAACCGATGGCCGCCGCGGCGCGCGCCTCGCGCATGAAGCGCTCCACCACGTCTGCGTTCTCCGCATAGCGCGGGTGCAGGATCTTCAGTGCGACGCGCCGGTGCATATGCACGTGCAGGGCGCGGTACACGGCTCCGAAACCGCCCTGACCGAGCTCCGCCTCGATTCGATAACGGTCGATCACCCGACCGATCGTCTGCGGCCTCTGCCTCACCCGACGAGTCTACCCGTCCAGCCGTTCCGGAGCACGGGCGGCGCTTCTCCCGTCGCGTTGGAGGGCCCTGTTCGTTCTTCTTGAAAACGAGCGGAAACCGGCGCCTTCGGTTGGTCCAAGAGCGCATCTCAGGCCCCTCGCTGGGCGGCCTGTGCACACACCCTCTGCGAGGCGAAGCCCTACAGATGGGCGCCGCTGATGGTAGCGAAGACAGGCTCGGGCCCCCGGCGAGGCACGGCCGCCAGGTAGCTTCGGTCGAGCCTCTCGTAGACCTCGTGCTGCTGCTCGGGGGTCACGGGTGCGTCTCCTTCCCTCGCTCCGGCTCGGCTACGCAGCGCTCACGCGCGCACGGGCAGCGGCCTCCCGCTCGGCCTGTCGCCGGCGGATGTTCTCGATGGAATCGTCGGGGATCGAGGCGATGAGGCGCTTGGTGTAGTCGTCTTTCGGGTCCTCGTAGATGGCCTCCGAGGGCCCTTGTTCCACCATCTTGCCGGCGTTCATGACGACCATCATGTCGCTCATGAACTTTACGACGCTCAGGTCGTGACTGATGAAGATGTACGTCAGACCGTGCTCCTCTTGTAGGTCTTTGAGGAGGTTGAGCACCTGCGCCTGCACGCTGACGTCGAGGGCGCTCACGGACTCGTCACACACGATGAGCTCGGGTTCCACAGCCAGCGCCCTCGCGATACCGATGCGTTGGCGCTGCCCTCCGGAGAACTCATGAGGATAGCGGGTGAGGTGGTCGCGCCGGAGCCCGACTTCCTCCAGCAGCGCGCCGGCTCGCTCCATGCGCTCGGCGTGATCCGCTCCGATCCCATGAATGCTCATCGCCTCGGTGAGCGCGCGCCCGACGCTCATGCGAGGGTTGAGCGAGC
>JALVDI010000614.1 GCA_027009115.1 Polyangiaceae bacterium
GATCGCCCACGCCTCGTGGTGGACGCGGCGTCCCCGGGGATCGAGGGCGCGCGCGCGCCTGAGGAGCTTGGCCGCGCCCGGCGGCAGGTGACGCTCGTGGGCGAGCGCGTCGAGACGTTCGGCGAGGGCGTCCGGCGAAGGAGCGGCGGCGAGGTCGAGGCGGCGGCGGAGGTCTTCGAAGGTCTCCAAGACGTAGTGGTAGGCGAGCAAGCCGATGGGCTGACCGTCGGCGAGGACCGACGCAGCGACCGCAATGGCTTCCTGGGGGCCATGAGCGCGCCGGGGCTCGCCGAGCGGAGGGCCAAAGCGCCGCCCGCCCATGGCGAAGACGAGGAGCAGCAGCATGAGCCCATGCGCGACCAGCAGGATGGCCGGGAATTGACCGAGGGCTTCTTTGAGGGAGAGCACGTTGCCGTGCCCGTGGAAGGTCTCGTCGATGACCAGGGTGTCCGCCTGCATCCGGTCGATGAGCGCCAGCCAGAGCGCGGCGTGGTCGGCGCGATGGAAGTTGTAGTTGTGGACCAAGTCCGGGTCGGAGACGATCACGGTGCCGTCTGCTGCCGCCAAGACGACCGCGCCGAGCTCCGATTCGAGCAGGACCGTGGCGCTCGCCGGAGGGGTCGGGAGCACCTGCAGCTCCGGCGCCTCGACGGTGAAGTCTCCGAGCAACCCTTCGAGACGATGGTGTCCCTCGGTGTCTTCGTGCCGCGCGATGGACAGCAGCTCGCCCGTCGGCAAGGCGGCGGCGAGCACGCTCTTGATCGCGCCGTCGTCGACGGGTGAGGCGGCGCCGTCGGCCACGAGCCCCACCTCGAAGGTCCATTTGGGTGGCACGACGAGCGTCGGCAGACCCGAGGCGCGGCGGGAGGCAAGGGCGTCGCTCAGTCGACGGAGCCGTCCCTCGACGCGAGCCTCCAGGCCGGGCTCGAGGAGCAGGAGTGGGGCCGTGCCACGGTCGTAGCGGTCGCCCCGGTTCTGGAGGACATGGATGCCCAGGTGCTCCATGGTCTCGGCGAAGGCGCGGTGACCGAGAGGCCCAGACCCGTAGGAGTCCGTTGGGCCCGCCTGAGGGGTGACGAACCTCGCGCCGTAGAGGAGCGTGGCAAGGGCCGCCGCCGCCGACACGAAGAGTGCGAGCAGGATCGCGCGCCGGACCTTGGGCGAGAAGATGTCGTCCGGGTGGGAGTCGTCGCTCATCAGGAGTGAGTCTCGCGGCCTTCGCCGACGAGCGCTTCGTACCAGCGTTTGGCTTCGGCGAAGAGGGTGTCCGTTGCGGTGTCGCCGGCGAAGCGCACCCGCTCGGCCAGCCTCACCACCTGCGCGAGGGGAGGGCGGCGTGCGTCGCCGGAGGGGAGCGCGCCGAGGACTTCGCGAGCCGTCCGCGCGCGCTCCTGCGCAGGCTGCCAGCCGACGGATGCGAGGGCCTGGGCGAGGAGGGCGGCGATGGCCTCGGCGTAGCGTCCTTCGGCGGCGAGGGCGTCCGGGTCGGCCAGCTCGTCGGGCAGCTCGTCGGCGGGTCGGGTCGAGGGCGCGGTCCGTGGTCGGCGTGGGGGGCTGGGCGGGTTCGGGCGTCGGAGGGTCATTGCGACCGCAACGAAGAGCCCCAGGAGGAGCACGGCGACGACCCCCAGAAGGACCCTCGACACCGCGAGCCCAGCGAAGAAGGAGTCCGGGAAGGAGCGGAGCTCACGCGAGGGGGGCGCGGCTTCGCCCCCGCGGCCCGGGACCCTCTCGGAGGGGGCGCCTTCGCCCGGCCCCGTATCGAAGCGGCGTCCCTCTTCGGTGGACCCCGGGCGAGCGTGGGGGGCGACCGGGAACGAGCCGACGGTGCCGTCACGCCCCCGAAAGCGCAGCTCGCCGACGTAGCCACCCTGGGCGTGAACCTCGCGGGCGACTTCCCGTGGGTCCGGCCGTGGCTGGCCCAGGACGAGCGCGGGGAACGACCCGAGCGCAAGGGCGAGCAAGCAGCGCTGCAGCGAGGAGCTCACGTGCTCAGGAGAAGACTTCCGCGAGGGCCTGTGCGTCCACGCCGTCTCGGACGCCGCGGATGCGCGCGTACGTGACCCCGGCCAGGGCCGCGATTCCCATGGTCTGGAGGGTCTGGGCGACGAGTTGCGCGAGGAACCCGACCACCATCCCGAACGTGCTCGGGGCTTTGAGGGCGCCGGTGGCGGGATCGATGCCGCCGCCACCACCCAGCGCGCCGGAGCAGGCCCCGCCGATGCACGACGAGACGAAGATCACCAGCATGAAGGCCATCACAGCCAGGAAGATGCGCCACCGCTGACCTTTGGTGAGCTCGAAGCTCCGCGCGAGGGCGCCGACCGGAGACACGTCCTCCACGACCGCGGCCGGGACGGTGACGAAGAAGACCAAGTAGGCGTAGAACGTCGGCACGAGCATTCCGAGGAGCATCAGAGGTCCCCCGCAGCAGGTGGCGAGCCCTCCGGCGCCGGGGCCCACCGACATTCCGCCGGCGATGACGAGCACACCGAGGAGGGCGCCCGGGACGACTGCCGCGGTGAGGACCAGGGTGAGGAGGAAGGCGGAGACGAGGACCGCCGGCGCCCGCGCCATGCCCACGCCGATGGCCTGGCCGATCGGTGGCCGACGGCCGGCAAGGTTCTCGATTACGTCGTACACGAGGACCGCCTGGGCGAGGTACATGAGCGTGAAGCTCACGAGCGTGCCGAGGCACAGCCCCCCAATGTGGGCGGGGGAGAGGAACTGGCTGAAGTCAGGGATGGTTCCCGGATCCGTCAGCACCGTCTGCTGGAACTCGAACATGCGGTTTTGAAAGCGCGTGGCGAAGTACTGGCTGATCGCCAACCCTGGCAGCGTCGCCGCGAAGGCGACGGCCGCGAACACCCCGAAGTTCCCGGCCACGATGCGGGTCGCGGTCCGCAGCAGATCGCCGACGTCGAGCCTCGAGGGCGCGGCGTCGTCCCATGGAGGCGGAGGCGAGCCAAAGCCCCCTTGCGGCGGTTCTGCCTCTCGCGGTTGCTGCTGCCAACCCGGGGGCTGCTGTTGCCAGTCCGACATTCTCTCCTCCCGTGCCGGAGCCTAGCAGGTTGCTTCGGCGCCGAGTTGACAACTGCGGCCAGGCGGATAAGTTCGCGGTCGCTCGGCCCCGAGCGGGCCGCTGACACCCTTGGCCACCTTAGCTCAGTTGGTAGAGCAACGGTTTCGTAAACCGTAGGTCACCAGTTCAAGTCTGGTAGGTGGCTCCACCGAAGCTGCGGCTCCCACAGGGGCCGTGGCTTCCGGGTCCGGCGCCGTGGCTCCTACGGATGCTCTTGGCCCTCTCGGCTTCACTGGGACGCCGCGCTTCGGGCGTATCTTCGCTGGACTGCTGGTTCAGTCCGCGTGGGTCGCGAGCGCAAGCGCTCGCTCGACAGCTTGGGCGAGTCGCGAAAGGCGCGAGGCGCCGCGAAACTCGTCCAGGGCCATCCAACGGAAGGCGTCGTGCTCGGAGCTGCATCGCACCTCACCGGCGATCCAGTCGGCCCGGAACACGACGACGATCATGGGCTCGGTGCCACGTCTTGCCGCGTAGACGTCCACCGGCCGTTCGACGAGACGGGTGTCGAGACCGGTCTCCTCTCGGATCTCGCGCCGCGCGGCTTCCCTTGGGTCTTCGCCAAGCTCGACGCGTCCGCTGACCGTCTCCCAGAGACCCGCGCCGGCGTCGCGATGGGCGGCGCGACGCATCGCAAGCACCTGCCTTGCTCGTACGACGACGACCGCCACGGCGACGATCTGTTTGGGCGACCGCATCCCGAGCGAGCGATCCCAATCCCCGCACGCTTGTCAACTAACCACGCCCGCGGGTCAGTTATTGGATCGCGCTCGACGCGGCTCTCTACCCTTTCGACTCGTCCCGGACCTCTCCGCGACGCCCTCCGACATGGACGCCTTCCACGAGCTCGAAATCGCCGGTCCTCCCTTGGCCGGTCTCCAGACTCTCCTGCTCGCGCCGCAGCATCGGCACCTCGAGTTGCCTGCGCTCCCTGAGCTCACGGCGGCCGCGACGGCGCTCGCGCGCGGACTCAAGCGCAAGGTCCTGCTGCCTCTCGACAGCACGCCGACGGAGTACGCCCTCGTTCGGCGCGCGGGCGATGTGGCCGTGAGCGTGTACGAGACTGGCAGCGCGCCCGACGTACATCAGCTCGAGCGACGGGTCGCGTTGCCCGTGTTGCTGCGCGCTTGCGCCAACGCGATGATCGAGCAGGCGCAACGCTCGGTCGACCCGACCGCTCGGCAGATCGCGGTGCGTTTGGCTGAGCGGGCGATGCGGTCCGAGGTCGTTCCCGATCCCGGAGGAGACGCGGCCCCGGAAGTACGCAGGGGTGGAAGCACCGAACCCGGCTCAGAGCCCCTGTCGTTCGCCTTCGAGATCGCGGTGTGTCCCAGCCCAGGCAGCGCGAGCCACGCAGCGCGTGCGGATGTTCATGCCCTCCTTTTTCCGGGCAAGCTCTGGGCTCATGTGCGAGGTCGGCGGCTGCTGCTTGGGACCGGGCCCGTGATGCTGGCGGTGCAGCGAATGATCGTCGCGTCACGGCTGCTCGTCGAGGCCTGGCACGCGGGCCGCGCCACGCACGCGCGGCTGCGCGCCGGCTCCTTTGCCGTAGCCGTGAGGCTCGACGCCCGTGAGGCCGTCTCGCTCTCCTTCATGAGCGAGCGCGGTCAGCTGGGAGCCGCTGCCCTCGACGTCCCGAGCGCGGTCAACCCCATCCTGCAGCTTGCCTCCGCCATGATCCAGGCGCTCATGGCGGTGGATTCCACGCAGGCCCGCAACCTGCGCGTCGCGGCGCTCCGCGACGAGGTCCGAGCGATCCGCCGTTTGTTGCGGGCTCGGTCCGGCGGGGGAGGTTTCGTCAACGACGATCCGGATCGTGTGCGTCTGGCGATGGCGGCGAGGGAAGGTACGACGCCCGCCCCCGCTTCATCGTCCGTGGAGGCGCGTGGATTGAAGCTCGAGGAACGCTGGCGCATCGCCCTCGACGACCTCGACGCCTCCTCGGTGTTCTTTTGTGGGGATCGACTCGTGCTTTCGTCGGGCAGCCACACCGTGGCTGTCGACCGGGACGACGGCCGTGTGCTGTGGGCGCGAGAGGGGAGCCGAGCGACGCTCATGGCCGGTCGCGCCTTGCTGCGGCTCGCTCATGACGGCGACGTAGAGATCTGCGATGTCTCGGACGGCGAGCCGCGGGCGATCGCGCGCGTCGCCCCCCGCATCGGCGGGCCCGCGGCGGCACTCGTCAGCCACGGCGAAGGGCTCCCGCCCGTCGCCGTGTTGGCAGAGGGCGAGGCGGGGCTCGTTGCGATCGATCTACGTACGGGCGAGCCACGGTGGCGCTTCCAGGTTGGCCGCGGGTGTGCGGCTGCGATGACGCGAGCCGGGCGCGTTGTCCTCGTCGCTTGCGGTGGCGCGGTTCACGCCATCGACCTGGCGAGCGGAGAGGACCTCTGGCGCTACGCCGCGCGCGGGAGCTTCGGGAGCCCCCCGCGCATCGTGGGCGACGTGGTGGTGGCCGTCACCGGCCGTGACTGCCACGGCATCGACCTCTTCACCGGCGCGCGGCGCTGGCTTCGAAGGCTGCCGCAACCCGCGGTCGCCGACGCCGTGGCCGCCCGCGAGCTCGTCCTCGTGCCGGTCGAGCGGGAACGCGTCGTGGCCGTTCAAGGGGCCACCGGAGAGACCGCCTGGACCGTGACCGATCCGGGGCTGGGTTCGGGGGCGAAGCCGTTGCACGTCGATGACCGACTCATCGTCAACGCGCCCGGGGGGCACCTCACGGCCCTCGATCTGGACACGGGCGAGGCCTCCTGGCGTCGCACGCTGGGCGACCCCCTCGCCGACGAGATCCCGCGGACCCTCGAGCCGGTGCTGCGCGGGGGCGCGCTCTTCGTCCCGGCCGGGACGGTTCACGTGGTCGGACCGCGGGCGGGCAACTCGCTCGGCGAGGTGCCCTGCGAGCTGGTGCCCGATCGCATCCGCGTCGACGAGCGAGGTTGGGTGTACGTCGCCGAGGAGAGCGGGCATGTTGCCGCCTACGCCCCGGCGCCCGCGTTGCGGCTCATCCGCGGCGGCCGTTAGCGGCCCGCCTCCGTACCTTCTCCGCGCGCCTCACGGCCGAGAGCGCCCCTGCGCGCGCATTGCGCTCTCAGCGGTCGCGGTCGATGTAGTCGAACTTGTAGGTGATGCCGACGCGCGTGTACATCTGGAGGTCTTCGTTGCCGCCTCCGAAGATGTCGCCGAGGATGCGGCGGGGCTTGCCGAAGACCCCCTCGAAGCTTCCCCAGAGGTTCCAGTTTCGGGTCAGGATGAACTCGAGGGAGCCGCCGAGGCGGAACCGCGCGAGGGCCTGCCGGCCGCGGATGAAGTCGCCTTCCATGTCGGTTTCGGGCGCCCCGCCGGCCATGCAGCCGTTGGCGTAGCGGCAGTCCCGGTCGGAGGCGTTCCAGTCCCAGCGATCGCTGTGGACGTCGAGGGCGCCCCAGAGCGTGAAGTTGCCCGCGTTCAGGAAGTGGAGCGAGATCAACCCCTCGATGCTCGTGTAGAAGCTGTTCGTCGGGTGGCTGGGGGCCTCTTCCATCGCGGCCATCGCCACAGCCACTTCGTGGGCGCGGGGGTCGCGGTCGGGGCCGATGCCGCCGCCAATGCGGAGCTGGATCCCGGCCGAGAACTGGCGCACGGGGCGATAGCCGGCCTTTACGCGGCCCTCGAACTCGGTCAGGCGCCCGAAGGTGCGGATGCCAATGCCCGATTCGAGCCAGTCGAAGATGCCGATGCCGAGGCGCAGTTCGAAGAGGTAGGGCCACCCGATGGAGGCGTCGAGCACGGCGAGATCGTCGGGGAGGGTGGCACCGGAGCGAGACACCGTTTGGCGATGTCGCTCCCGGCGCGCCTCCTCGCGCTCGGCAAGCTCTTCCGGCGTGAGCTGGCCCTCCTCGACGAGGGTCACGTCGAGCTCCCGCGGCTCGTCGCCGGCGGTGAAGGCGATCTGTGCGCGGTAGGGGCGGTAGCCCTCGCGACGCACCTCGACGAGGTGGGCGCCCGTAGGCACTTCGCCTTCGTAGGGGATGGGGCCCTGCAGCTCGCCGTCGACGTAGAACGACGCGCCTTCGACGTTGGCGGTCACGCGCACGGGGCGGCCGACCACGCGCATCTCGGCATTGATCTCGCAGCTCACGCCCGGACCGGTCTGACAGGTCTGACGGAACTCTCGGTAGCCGGGTGCACGGACGATGATCGCATGCGCGCCGGTCGGCGCGTCCTCGAGGACGACGGGAGGTGCGCCGCGTTCCTCGCCGTCCACGATCACCTGGGCGCCGTCGACGTCCGCGTTCACGACGATGCGGCCGGGGGGCGCGACGACTTCCTCGAGGGTGACCGAGACGACGCGCTGCTGGCCGGGATCGATCGTCACCGTCCGTTGGGCTGGCTCGTACCCTTCGGCGCGCACCTCCACGATGTGCTCCCCCGGGGTCAGACCTTCCGCCGAAGCGGGCGCCTCGCCGAGCACATCGCCGTCGAGGGACACGACCGCGCCCGGCGCGTTCGCGAGGACCCGCAGGCTGCCGCCTTGGGGCGGCGCTGGCCGGAGCGTTGGGTTCAGGACGAGCCGTTCCCCGGCGATGATGCGCACCGTCTGCTGGAACGGTTGCAGGGACGAATCGTCGGGCCGGACCTCGATGAGATGTTCCCCCGCCGGGATGCCTTCGATCACGTTGGGCGTCGCGCCCCGCGGCTGACCGTCGACGAAGATGGCGGCGCCGGACACGTCGCCGGCGACGAGGACCGATCCTGTCTCCGGTGCTTCTCGTTCGAGGGACACGGGGAGCGAGAGGACCTGTCCACCCGCGACCTCCACCCACTGCGAGAAGGTCACATAACCCTCACGGCCCACCTGGATGAGGTGCCGCCCCGGTTGGACGATCTTGCGTATGGGGAGCGTCCCGACGGGCGTGCCGTCGATGCGCGCCTCGGCGCCCTGAGCTCCGGCGTTCGCCGCGTTGATGGTGATGGTGCCCAGGGGGCGCAGGGTGGCGCGGAAGGTCTCGTTGTTGCGCCGGACCATGATCGGGAGGGTGAAGTCCTCGTGGTTCGCCAGCTTGAAGATCAGCGTATGCCGGCCTCGCACGATGCGAACCCGCCGGAGCGGCGTCGTCCCGAGGGGCGCCCCGTTCGGGTCGTCGAGGTACACCGTCGCGCCTGGAGGCGTCGACTCGATGTTGACGCGCCGGCGCGATTGGGCGCTCGCGGCGGACGCCATCAGCGAGCCCAACAGCGCGAGCAGGAAGACCGTGGAAAAGGACATGCGTGTCATTGCTCGCTCCTGAGTGCCGCCGACCGTAACCACGAGGGGGCAGCGCAGCAAGGGCGTCGAACCCTGACAGGGTTTCCTGGGCCGCAGAGCGCTTGTCGACGGGGCTCTTCGCACTACCCTCTCGGGCATGACGTTCCGCGCTGGGGTCGTGCAGATCACCTCCAACGACGACGTCGAGGGGAATCTCGACGCCGTCGAGCGCACGGTGCGCCGCGCGGTCCAGGAAGGCGCGCAGCTCGTCGTCGTGCCCGAGTGCTTCGCTTTTCTAGGGCGAGAGGAGGAGAAGCTGGCGGTCGCCGAGCCGCTGCCTCGGGGCGGACCCATCCTGGAGCGCTGCCGAGCCCTCGCTCGCGACCAGGGCGTCGAGTTGATCCTCGGAGGCTTCTGGGAGCAGGGGGACGATCCTCGCAAGGTCCGCAACGCCTGCGTTCAGGTGCGAAGCGACGGAACCGTGGGCGCAATCTATCGCAAGATCCACCTCTTCGACGTCGACCTTGCGGATGGAACACGGCTGCAAGAGTCCGAGACCGTCGAGCCCGGCAGCGAGCCCGTGGTGGCCGACACGTTGCTCGGCAAGCTCGGCCTGAGCGTCTGCTACGACCTGCGCTTTCCGGAGCTCTACCGGAAGCTCGTGGACCGGGGCGCCATCGCCTTGGCGGTACCCGCGGCCTTCACTCTGACTACTGGAAAGGACCACTGGCACGTCCTGTTGCGGGCACGCGCCATCGAGCAGCAGTGCTATGTGCTCGCCGCCGCTCAGACCGGACGGCACCTGTTGCGGGACGGCAGTGGCAGGCGGCAGAGCTACGGCCACGCCTTGATCGCCGACCCGTGGGGGGTGGTGCTGGCACAGTGCGGCGAAGGGGAGGGGTGCGCGGTGGCGACGATCGATCCGGAGGTGGTCCGGGGGGTACGCGCGCAGCTTCCTGCGTTGCGCCATCGTCGCCTTTGAGCACGGCTCAGCGGAGCGAGAAGAAGCGGCGGATGCGGTCGAGCAGCACCGTCGTCTCCTGTTCGACGCTGCGCTTGACGTCGTGCTCGGTCGATTTGACGTTCGCCGCCGAGAGCAGTTGGGCCCGTTCGGCCAGCACGCGGCTGATGGTCTCGGCGAGCTGGGGCGCCTCGTCGAGCACGCGCTGCAGCGCCTCCTTGTCGATCACGAGCAGCTCGGACTCGCGCGTGGCGCGGACCAACGCCGCACGTTTCTCGCCGGTGACGAGGCTCATCTCTCCAAAAAACTGCCCCGGACCGAGGGTCGCGACGACGCGGCGGTGCCGCCCACGACCGAGCTCGACGGCGACCTCTCCTCGCTTCACGATGAACAGCTCGCTGCCCGTGTCCCCCTGGCGGATGATCAGCTCCCCTGGCGCGTAGAGGGCGGCGCTCGCGGCTTCTGCGAGGTGGTGCCGGGCTTGTTCAGGGAGCGCCCGGAGGAAGTCGACCCCACGCAAAGCGTCGTCTCGCGCCATCACCCGGGCTTCTTGCTCGTGCTCGAGCCGTTCTTCGGAGAGGTCGTAGAGCCTCACGAGCCGTTGCGGTACGGGGATCTCGATCCCGAGCCGTTGGAGCGCATACCAGAGGCGTTCGCGGACGGCGCCGGCGATGATCTCGCGCGCTTCGAAATCCTCGATGAAGTAACGCACCTCGTAGCGGACGCCGCGTTCGGAAAAGTCTCTGATGATCACCGACGGTGGAGGGCTCGAGAGGATGCCGCGCACTTCGCCGAGGGCGCGAAGCAGAGCGGGCATGACGTGCTCCGGAGAGCGATCGTAGGGCACGTCGACGCGGGCGATGCGGCGGGCGACCCGGGTGGGCCTCGAGTAGTTGCGCAGCGCCGAGCGGGCCAGCGTCGAGTTCGGGACGGTGATCTCGATCTTGTCGAGGGTCTCGACCTTGACGGTGCGCCAGTTGAGCTCCACGACCCGGCCGACGTGGGCGTCGTCGTCGTCGAACTGGATCCAGTCGCCGACCCGGAAAGGGCGCTGGGCCTGGATGGCCAGGCCCGCGAAGAGGTTGCCCAAGGTGTCCTGCAGCGAGAGGCCGACGACGGCGGTCAGGAGCGCCGACGTGGTCAGGATCGACGAAGGGTGGACGCCGGCCGCGCGGAGAGTGAGCAGCCCGACGCCGAAATAGAGCAGCCCTTGGACGAGGTCCCGCATGATCCGCGGCACCTCGCCGCCCAGGGTGCGGGTGATCACCGCATGGAGCACGATCAGGTAGCCGCTGCGCGCGAGGGAGAGCAGCAAGAAGAAGAGACCCGCGATTCGAAGCGGGTCGCTCAAGGAACTCTCCTCCGGGAGCATCAGGCGCCAGGACACGAGGGCCACGTGCACCAGAAGCAGGACGATGGGGGCGCGCACCTGCCGTCGCGATCCCGCCGGGAGGAGGACCGGCAGCACCACGATCATCGCGAGGGCGAGGCTGATGCCGACGCCTCCGGAGAGGCCTATTTGATGGATCCAGTCCAAGCGAGCGTCAGGGTGACACCGGCCTCCCCGGATTTGAAGTGGCCGGGCCTCAGTGGCTGAAGCGGCGGAGCGACACGTTCATCAGGAGGCCGACGCCGAGCATGACGGTCAGGACGCTGGAGCCGCCGTAGGAGAACAGCGGCAAGGTCATTCCGACGACCGGAAGGAGACCGGAGACCATGCCGAGGTTGATGATCGTCTGCCAGAAGATCATGGCGGAGACACCGACCGCGACGACGGCTCCGAAGCGGTCCTTGGCCTGCGAGGCGATCTTGAGGCCCCAGAGGACGAGGAAGAGGTAGAGCCCGACGATCAAGAGCGAGCCGACGAAGCCTTGCTCTTCGGCCCAGACCGCGAAGGGGAAATCCGAGTGTTGGTCCGGGAGGAAGCGAAACTGGTTCTGGGTGCCGCGCATGAACCCCTTGCCCCAGAGGCCGCCGCTGCCGATCGCCACTTGCGATTGGTGGGCGTGCCAGCCGGTGTCGAGGATGTCGCGCTGGGTGCCGGTCCACTGGGCCAAGAACGCGGTGATTCGTTCCTTTTGGTAGTCCTTGAGCAAGTAAGCGTAGGTCAGCGGTGCGCTCAGGGCGAAGGTCGCACCGAGGGTGAGGAGGGACCGGAGCTTGAGGTTCGTCAGCACCATGATGCTGCCGAAGATGAACGCGCAAATCAGGGCGGTGCCCAGATCCGGTTGCGCGAGGATGAGGGTCATCGGGACCGCGAGGATGAGCCCAGGGATCACGAGGTCCTTGAGCGTGCGGCCATCGGTCTTGGGGTCGTTGTGCAGGTACTTCGCGAGCGCGATGATGAGAAAGATCTTCATCAGCTCGCTCGGCTGAAGCGAGAAGCCGCCGATGGAGATCCAGCGGGTCGAACCGCGGATGCTGCGCCCCAGTAGGAAGACGAGAACGAGCAGTGCGACGCCGACGCCGTAGATCAGCCAGGCGTTTCGCTCGAAGTGGCGGTAGTCGATGGCCGCCACGAGCACGGCGACGCCGGCGCCCAGGGTCAGCCAATAGATCTGCTGGATGTAGGCATCGGAGACGGCACCTTGCGCGCTCGTGGCGCTGTAGAGGTTCACCACGCCAAGGACAGCGATGGCGCAGACGGCGACGAAGAGCGGCCAGTCGAACTGGTCTCGGAGCGAACGAATCGAGGACATCAGCGGACGCCCCCGAGGTTCTGCGCCGTGCGTGTGTCGTGGCCGCCGAGGTAGTCCTCGAGGATGCGCATCGCGATCGGTGCGGCCGCTCGCCCGCCGGAGCCCCCGTGCTCAACCAGGACCACGATGGCCACTTCCGGAGCCTCGGTCGGGGCGAAGCCGGCGAACCAGGCGTGGGAGCGGCGGAAGTACCAGGCGCGCCGGGGGTCGACGTCCGCCCGGGGTGCCCCTGCGTCGATCTCGGCGGTACCGGTCTTGCCGCTGACGGTGACGCCCCCTTCGATCCGCGCTTCGTAGGCCGTCCCCGCCGCTTCGTTGACGACGCCGCGGAGCCCGCTGTTGACGAGGGCCAGGGCCTCCGGGTCGATCTCGAGGCGTCCCCGCACCGTCGGGGTGGCTTCCTCGACGACGGTTCCGTCCGGGCGGCGGACGGACTCGACGAGGATGGGCCGATAGAGGTCGCCGCCGTTCGCGAGGGCGCCGTAGGCGAGTGCGAGTTGGAGCAGCGTTGCCCGCGTGCTGCCCTGGCCGATCGCGACGTTGAGGGTCTCGCCGCGGCGGAACCGACCGAAGCGCTGGATGTACCAGTCTCGGGTGGCGAGGAACCCGCGAGCTTCGCTGTTGATGCCGATCCCGGCGGCTTCACCGAAGCCGAAGCGGCGGGCATAGCGGTTGAGGCGTTCGAGGCCCACGAGCTCCGCCAGGTGGTAGAAGTAGACGTTGCACGACTGGACGAGGGCGCTGCGCATGTCGACTTCGCCGTGCGCCGAGGTGCACCGCTTGCGGTCGGTCCCGATCTGGTAGTAGCCGATGCACTCGACGCGCTCGCTCGGGTCGAGGATCCCATCGCCGAGCGCGGCGAGCGCGCTGATGGGTTTGAAGGTGGAGCCAGGGTAGTAGGACTCGTAGACGGTCTTGTCGATGAGGGGGCGGAAGGGGTTGGATTGGAGCGCCTGGTATGCGGCGCGGCTCATGCCACCGCTGATGTCGTTGAGATCGTACGAGGGCTTGCTGTAGAGGGCGCGGATCCGGCCGCTGTCGACGTCCACGACCACCACCGCACCAGCCGGCTCGTTGAAGTGGTTCTGGACGATCCGCATCAGGTCCATGTCGAGCGTCAGGACGAGATCGTGCCCCGGCACCGGCGGCGAGAGCTCTTCCTCGACTTCGGCCAGGGCGATGGCGTCGCGCTGTCGCCGCCCGCGGGCGTCGACGAGGATGCGGCGGTAGCCACGGCGGCCCCGCAGCTGGTGCTCCCAGGCCTTCTCGACGCCCATGCGGCCAATCGTGTCGCCCGGGCGGTATCCCGCGTCGGGCCCGAGGCGTTCGAGATCCTCGGCGTTGACCTCGTTGAGGTAGCCGACCGCGTGGGCGCCCAGGGCACCGAAGGGGTAGGTCCGTACCGGTCGGGGCAAAACGTCGAGGGCGGGGAGCTCGGCTTCGTGCGTTTCGAGCGCTGCGAGCTGGTCGCGGTCGATGTCTCGGAACATCTCGATCTGGTGCGTGCGCCGACGGAGGGGGATCTCCCCGAGGCGGCGCTCGAAACTCGAGCGGGCTTCCGGATCGAGGTCCATGAGCTCGGCGATGCGAGCCGTGTCCCCCTCGGCGAGGAGCTGCGGCGTGATGTAGACGTCGTAGCTAGGGCGGTTCGTCGCGAGGATCCGCCCGCGGGCGTCGCGGATGACGCCCCGGGTGGCGGGCAGGCGAATCGTCTTGGTGATGTTTTCGCGCGCCACCTCCGCCCAGTATTCGTGGTCGACGAGCTGAAGCTGCGCGATCCGCGCGATGAGCACCAGGAAGAAGAGGAGGACGACGAGCGCCATCCAGCGGTAGCGCTTTCGAAACTCGCCGACCTCCCGGCGTGGAGAGAGCATCACCACCGTTCAGGTCTCCTCGCGGCGGCGCCCGATGGCGGCGTCGACGCGCTGCAGGCCCGCGAACACGAGGGGTGAGACCAGGGCGGTCGCGAGGGCTGGTGCCACGAGCGTGACGGCGGTCTCGCCGGCGGTTCCGGCGGGGAAGGGCGGAGGCTTCGAGAAGATCGCGCGCAGGGCCAGCGTCGTGCCGCCCGCCACGAGCGCCACGACGAAGAGGAGCGCCGCCTGGAAACCTGGATTGCGCATGAAGAGACGAAGACCCGCACCGCGCGAGATCATGAACGTAGCTACGCACACGAACGTTTCCAGGCCCATTCGATTCCCACTGAAGAGGTCGAGCAGGTAGCCCAAGACGAAGGCGGCCAGCGCGCCCCGCAGCAGCGGGAGGTTGGGCGCCACCCCCAGGTAGACAACCACCGGGAGCAAGAGGTTTGGAACGAAGGGATGGAGCGGGGCGATGCGGCCGAGCATCGAATGAGCCAAGAGCAGGGCGAGGCCAAAGAACACGAAGGCGAGGGTGCGCACCGAGCGCCGCATCACTCGTCCTCGTTCCGGGACTGAGCGCGCTGGCCGCGCGAGCCCGCTGTAAGGATGAGCACCTCGTCGAGCTGCGAGAAATCGACGGAAGGGGTCACCTCGACCTCCTGGTAGAGGCCGAACTCCTGTCGGCCGACGCGGGTGACCCTCCCGACCAGGATCGAGGCCGGGAAACGGCGTCCGAGCCCCGAGGTGTAGACCTCGTCGCCGACCTCGACTTCTTCTTGACGCCGCAGGTACTCGATGCGGCAGAGGTAGCGGTTGCTGTCGCCGGTGCCGCGGAGCATGCCTCGGGCGCCGGTGCGTTGCACGACGACGTCGATCGCGCTCTCTTGGTCGACCGTCAGTAGGACATCGCTGTGGCGCCCCGAGGTGCGCCGCACCTGGCCCACGAGGCCCTTCGCCGACACGACCGGCATGCCCGGGCGCACCCGGTCTCTGGCGCCGCGGTCCACGCGCACCCTCAGCACGCGAAAGAAGGGCGAGATGTCCTTCGCGATGACCTCTGCGGCGATGGTGTCGCCCCCCAAGCGTTGGCGGAGCTGAAGCAGGTCGCGCAGCCGCTCGTTCTCTCGCGCTTGCACACGGAGCAGGCGGGTCTCGTCGCGGAGGCGGTCGTTTTCGATGCGCAACCGCTCGTTGTCGCGCTTGACGTCGACCAGGTAGACGTAGTCCTCGACGACGTTGCTGACCGCGTGGGCGGTCTCCGTGGCGACGTACTGAAGCGGGGCGCTGGCTTCGAGGAAGAAGCGTTCGACGACGTTCAGGCGCGAGGGATCTTTGAGGTTCGCGCTCAGAAAAAAGAAGGGCAGCACGAGTAGGGCGACGCTCACGGCGGCGTCCCGCAATCGGCGGAAATTACTCATGGCCCGTCTCGGTATCCTCCAGCGAACCCCTCGGTCGCGAGCTTCGCGGCGGGGGCCCCGATCCATGACCCGGCGGCGGCGAAAACGCCAGCGAACGTCAGGCTTTGGCGACGAACCGGGGACCCCCCGTCGTCGACGCCGGGCGGCCACGAGGTGTCCGGGAGGGTGGGGGGCCGGCGTCCGGACTCGCGCGGACGCCGCGTTCATGGGCTCGAACTGCGGGCGATGGCGCGAGCGCGGCCCTTGGGTCGAACCCCCTCAGTTCAGCGTCACCTCGCGGAGGAGGTCGAGGTGGTCGAGGGCCTTGCCCGATCCGAGGACGACTGCCGAGACCGGATCGTCGGAGACCATGACCGGCAGTCCGGTCTCCTCGCGCAGGAGCACGTCGAGGTTGCGCAACTGGGCGCCGCCGCCCGTAAGGACGATGCCCTTGTCGACGATGTCCGCCGAGAGCTCCGGCGGGGTCCGTTCGAGGGCGGTCATGACCGCCTCGACGATCGCGTTGATCGGCTCGCTGAGCGCGTCACGGATCTCGTCGCCGTTGACGAGCACGGTCTTGGGGACGCCGGCGACGAGGTCACGCCCTTTGACTTCCATGGTCAGGGTCTCGTCTTCCGGATAGGCGTTGCCCACGCTGCACTTGACCCGCTCGGCGGTCTGTTCGCCGATGAGCAGGTTGTACTTGCGCTTCATGTAGGCGATGATCGCTTCGTCCATCTTGTCGCCGCCGACGCGCACAGACTGCGAGTAGACGATGCCCGCCAGCGAGATGACGGCGACCTCGGTGGTGCCTCCGCCGATGTCGACGACCATGTTTCCGCTTGGCTCGGTGATGGGCAGGCCCGCGCCGATCGCGGCCGCCATCGGCTCTTCGATGAGGTGCACTTCACGCGCTCCGGCGCCTTCCGCGCTCTCCTTCACGGCTCGCTTCTCGACCTCGGTGATGCCGAAGGGCACGCAGATGATGATGCGAGGTTTGACCAGCGTGCGGCGGTTGTGAGCGCGCGAGATGAAGTACCGGAGCATCGCTTCGGTGATCTCGAAGTCCGCGATGACACCATCGCGGAGCGGACGGACGGCCATGATCGAGCCCGGCGTGCGGCCGAGCATCTCCTTGGCCTCCTTGCCGACGGCCAGGACGTTCTTTCCCCCGCGTGGGTCACGCTGGACGGCTACGACCGAAGGCTCGCAGCTCACGATGCCGCGGCCCTTCACGTAGATGAGGGTCGTCGCGGTGCCCAGGTCGATCGCGAGATCGTTGGAGAAAAGTCCGTTGAGCCAGTCGAAGATCATCGGGTGGCCGAGTTCAGGCGGGCTAACTCACTGAAATGTTTGGCGAATTTCGATGAGCTCGCTGGGCGCTCCCCAGTGCCTATCAGATCGATCGGGGCCGGGCAAGCGGGGGCGACGACGGGACCGCGCGGCTTTGTCTTCAGGCCTGTGGCGACCATTCGGCGGCGCGCGTAGTGGGCGGGACTTTTTCGTGGCAGGCTCCCAAGGGTGCGGTTCGACGTGAGTCCAACGGAGCGATGGCGCGACCTTTGAATGACGCTGAGCGACGGGGCCGCGAGGCCGCGGCGCTCGTCCGGGCAGCCAAGGGTGGGGACCGCGGCGCCTTCGAGGAGCTCGTGCGCCGCTACCGTCCGCGCATCTATGCGCTGGCGCTCCATCTGACCGGGCGCCCGAGCGACGCCGAGGACATCACCCAGGACGCCTTCTTGAAGGCCTACAGCAAGCTCGGGGAGTTCGAGGGACGTAGCGAGTTTTTCACCTGGCTCTACCGCATCGCGTTGCACCGAGCCCTCAACGTCAAGCGCAACCGGGGCCGTCGTCGCAGCGCCCCCCTCGACGATCCGCGCGTGGCCGCCGCCGTGGCCGTGGATGCCCAGGGCGACCCGCGCCGCGCGCTCGAGCTCCAGGAGTCCTACGCGCACCTCTTGGCTGCCTTCGACGGACTCTCGCCGTTGCTGCGCACGACCGTGGTGCTCACAACGCTTCAAGGTCTGTCTCACCGCGAGGCCGCGGTGGTTTTGGGCACCACGGAAGGCACCGTTGCTTGGCGTGTGCACGAGGCGCGCCGTCAGCTCAAGGCCACCATGGCGCGACTCCAGCGCGAGCCGACCCCGACGCACTTCCACGCCCGCGCACGCAAGATCAGCCAGGAGCACGATCCGGGGCGCCGCCTCGAGCAGGCCATCGCGGCTCTGATGCCCGAGCCGGCGCCCGCCTAGGCGGCCCGTTGAGGTTTCGACCGCGAGCCATTGCGGTCGGTGCGCGGCGGATTGTGGGCAAAGGGCGGACACGTCGATCGCGGAGCCATGGCGGCGGGCGCTTTCGCCGGCTTCTTTGCCCGTGCGTCGTCCGTACGCTAGAGGCAGCCGTGCGCCGGACGTTTCGAGCGCTGCTCCTTCTCCTTGGCGGGGCCGGTTGTTGGCTTGGGTGGAGGTACGCTGGCGTCCGCCTCGCCGACCCACCGCGCTACCTGCACGAGCTGGGCGACGGTCCCTTGCTGGTGGTCGGTGATCTGCAGCGCACCTCGGCGCTCGAATCGTGGGTGCTCCGCCGTGAGCAGAACGACGCCGAGCGCGCGCGTTTGCTGCGAGCCGTCGAGGCGGAGGCCGACGCGGGGGGGATGCTGCTCCTGGGCGACCTGGTCTTCGACGGATCGAGCGCCGCGGAGTGGGAGCGCTTCGACACGCTCCTGGCCCCACTGCGCGGCCGTGGCATGGTCGTGGCCCTCGGCAACCACGACTACTGGGGGCCCAACGCCGTGGCTCGCGCCCACCTCCGCGCCCGTTTTCCCTGGCTGAACGAGCGGTCCTGGGAGGTGGTCCGCTGGGAGTCTGTCGCCCTGGTCGTGGTCGACACGAACGAGGACGAGCTGGAGCCCGCACGCTGGAGGGCGCAGCGGCGCTGGTTCGAGCGGACCCTCGCCGGGCTCGATGCGGACCCGTCGGTTCGCATGGTCGTGCTCGCCTGTCACCACCCACCGTACACGAACAGCACCGTCACCGGCGACGAGCTCCACGTGCAGCGTGCTTTCGTCGAACCCCTCGCGGATCACCCCAAGGCGCGGCTGGTCCTGTCGGGGCACGTCCATGCCTACGAGCACTTCGTGGAGGGGGGCGTGCACTATGTCGTCTCGGGTGGCGGAGGGGGGCCGCGGGTCACGCTGCGCGAGGACGAGGCGGCTCGGCACGTCGACCGCTTCGAGGGTCCATCGCCGCGGCCTTTCCACTTTCTGGTGCTCCGCGGCGTCCCACGCGGGCTTGCCGTCGAGGTGCGGGGCTTTCGGACCGGTGAGACAGCGGTGGGCATCCTCGATCGGTTCGTGGTTCCTTGGCCGGGCCGTTGATGCCTTGCGCTCGTGGACGTGGCGTCCCACCTTCGGCTCGCCATGTCGCTACAGAAGCAGATCATGGAGGACCTCAAGGCCGCGATGAAGGCCAAGGACCTCCCGACCCGAGACGCCCTTCGGATGCTCAAGACCGCGTTGACGGAGGCGGAGCTCACCAAAGGTGGCGCCCTCGATTCCGCTGAAGAGCTCGCGGTGGTGCGGCGCGCTGTGAAGACGCGGCGCGACAGTGTCGAGCAATACGAGGCGGGCGGCCGGCCGGAGCTGGCGGCGAAGGAGCGCGCCGAGATCGCCGCCCTCGAAAAGTACCTCCCCGCGCAGTTGAGCGAAGAGGAAGCGCGAGCTGCCATCGAGGCGATCGCCGCGGAGCTTGGCCTGTGCGAGAAGAAGCAGATGGGTGCGTTGATGCAGGCCATCATGGCGCGACACCGCGGCTCCATCGATGGGAAGCTCGCCTCGAAGATCGCTGCGACGATCCTTCGTTGATTCCCCAGGCGGGCTCAGCCGCCGGCGTCGATGCCCGCGTCGGCCACTCCCGCGTCGGCGGCCATTCCCGCGTCGGCGGCCATTCCCGCGTCCGCGTCCTCACGGGGGCAGCGGGCGATGAGGATCGAGAGGTGACCGGGGAGGAGCGAGGTCGCGACGCGGCCGGGCGTGCTGCCGGGCCATCCTTCCTCGGCGACGCACGGGCCGGCCGGGTTGTCGTAGACGACCTCCACGGGGCCGGGCTCGACGTTCGTGAAGACGCCGAGCCCGTCGCTGCTCGTCGCCGTCAGCGTCGAATCCGGAAGACTCCCGCTCGTGTAAAACGGGCCCATGCCGCTCGCCGGGTCGAGGCTGGCCGTGAGCCCGGCAAGACCGTCGCCCGTGTCGTCTTGGGCCAGGAAGGCGAGCTGCGCCTTCGTATCGTCCACCGTGACGCCCGCCGACGAGAGGAGCGGTGCGATGTTGGAGGTCTTGCCCATGTCGATCTGGATGCTCCGCGGCGAGCCATCGGTGACGTAGGTATTGAGCTGAGGGAAATAACGGATCGCGTTGGAGACGAGTTGGATCTCCGCGTTGATGGGGACCTCGATCTGCCCCTCTCCGGTGGTCTCGTCCACCTGCATGCAGGGGATGGCGGGCACGTCCCGGACGCAGACGCGCGCAGTGAGCACCGGGTCGCCTGTCAGGAGGTCGCGGACGCGCACGTCCCACAGGACCGTCGGTCCGGCGTCCGGGGGCACGAAGGCGTCCTCGGCGGCGTCCGTGCCCGCGTCCCTCGCCGCATCTGTGGCCGCGTCAGTGCGGCCGTCGTCGTCGCCGCACGCGCAGCCCAGCGCGAGCGCTCCCAAGAACCAGGCTCTCATCCCCGGAGTCCACATGGCGGCGATGCTACCCCCTTCCCGGCAGCGGCGCGAGGCATGAGGCCGGGGGCCTTGCTTCGTCCGTCGCCGTTGCGCGATGCTGGCGCGCCGTGTCCCGGGTCGTCGTCACGCTGGCTGTGTTGACTCCCTCCCTCGCCTACGCGCAGGAGGGAGGGTTTGCGTCGCGTCCCGTCGTGACCCTGCTCGCGCTGGGGGCGCTCACCCTCCTTCCTTTCGCGTTCATGACGGCGACGAGCTTCGTGAAGATCAGCGTCGTGCTCTCGATCCTCCGCAACGCCTTGGGCACCGGCCAGGTGCCTTCGGGGACGATCATCACTGGGCTCTCGGCGCTCCTCACCCTCTACGTGATGACCCCAGTGGGCGAACGCATCGCCGATGTGGCAGGGCCGGCGGCGGCTCGCATCGACTTCGACGACCCGCTCGCGGGCGATAGCTACGAGGCGCTCTTCGAGGCCATCGACGCCGGCAAGGAGCCACTCCGCGATTTTCTCGAACGCAACGCAGGAGACCGGGAGCAGGCCCTCTTTTTGGATCTCGCCCGCCGGGTCCGCGCGCCGGAGGACCGCGACTCGGTCGAGGCCCGCGACCTCATGGTGTTGCTGCCTGCGTTTCTGATCACCGAGCTGGCCGAGGCGTTTCAGATCGGTTTCCTCGTGTTCATCCCGTTCTTGGTCGTGGACATGGTGGTCGCGAACGTGCTGCTGGCGCTCGGGATGCACATGCTCAGCCCGACGACGGTCAGCTTGCCGTTCAAGCTACTGCTCTTCGTCCTCGTCGACGGCTGGTACCTCTTGGCGCGCGCCCTCGTCCTTGGCTACGCCTGACGTGCTCCAGAAGGTCCACGCCGCATTTCACCGACCGAAGACGGTCCTCTACCGGCGCACGGAGGCCGCCGTCTGGGTTCTGGTGATCGTCTCGATCGGGCTGCTCCTCCTCGAGCCCGTCGTTCCACCCGGGCTTGCGGGGATGTTGGCCTGGGCCGACCGAGGGATCCTCGCGCTCTTCGCTGTGGAGCTCGCCCTCCGGGTCCTCAGTTACCGGCCGCCGGCGCTCGATGTCTTCGAGCGGCCTCCCCTTGGAGCGGTTCGGACGCACGTGTTGGGGCGACTTCGTTTCTTGCTGCGTCCGATGACGCTCATCGATCTCGCCACGGTGATGGCCGTCGTGCCGCAGCTTCGTGGCCTGCGGGCGGTTCGCTTTCTGAGACTCCTGCGGACCTGGGACGTGTTCCGCTACGGCAACCCCTTCGCAGGCGTGATGCGTGCCTTCGAGCACGACCGGGTGCTGTGGGCGTTCGCGTTCTCGGTGCTCGGCGTCGAGACGGTCGTCGGTGGCGTCACACTCTATCTCTTGGAGCGATCCGTCGACGGCGGCGTTCATTCTGTCGGCGACGGGATGTACTGG
>JALVDI010000615.1 GCA_027009115.1 Polyangiaceae bacterium
TCGAGGTCGTCGATGCCGAGCGCGTCCGGCCCGTCGAGCTCGGCCTGGCTCTCGTCGCGGCGATGCACGCGGTCCACCCTCGGGACTGGGAGCCGGAGCGGGTCGTACGCATGCTCGGTGACGCGCGTGTGGCCGAGGCCTTGGCCCGCGGGGATCTCCGGGCCGCGGAGGCTTACGGGGCGGAGGAACGGGCCGCCTTCGAGGCGCGCCGTCGCCCGCTCCTGCTCTACTGACCGACCCATGTTTCGACGCTCCAGGCTCCGAGGGAGCATCGACTCGCCGAGAATGCGGGTGCATGCGACCGCACCTTCGGGCGCGGTGGATCCCAAGCCGCCGTCGCGGCGCCTTCAGGGCGTGCTATCTGCGGAGGGTGTCGTCGCGATCCGCCGTGTACGCCTTCAGCGCGCTGATGATCGCAGCGGTCGTCTCGCCGGCGCTCCGCGACCCGCCGGCGGACAGCTTTCCTCTGAGCGACTACCCCATGTTCTCGCATGGGCGACCGACGCCGAGGATGGAGCTGACCCACGCTCTCGGGGTCCGCGCCGATGGGACGCGTGTGCCCCTGCCGCCGCTGGTGTCCTCGGGCAACCGTGAGGTCCTGCAGTCGATGATGACGATCCACTACGCGGTCTTCAGCGCCCGACGTCAGGCCTTTTGTGAGGAGGTCGCGGGCCGTGTCGCCGAGGCTCCCGAGCTCCGGGACGTGCGCGCGGTGGAGCTGGCGACCAGCACCTTCGACGCGGTCCGCTACTTCGAGGCCTCGCCCGCGCCCATCCGCCGCACGGTTCACGCTCGATGCGAGGTGCGCCGGTGAACGCCGCCCGCTACCTCGCCCAAGCGCTCGACCGCTTCTGGATGCCCGCCGCGCCGGCCACGCGGGTGGCGACGCTCCGTCTTTTGGTCGGTCTCTACGGGACGACCTACCTGCTCGTGCGCTTGCCGCATCTGCTCAGTTACGCGCTGGACGACGTGGAGCGGTTCCGGCCGGTCGGCCTCGTCTCTCTGGCGCCCGCGCCCACTCTGCCTGTCGTCTATGAGATCCTGGTGTGGGCGACCGTGGCGGCCAGTGTGCCCTTCCTGCTGGGTTACCGGTACCGCGTCCTGGCGCCGATCTACGCGGGGCTGCTGCTCTGGGTGCTGACGTACTCGAACTCTTGGGGGAAGATCCTCCACACCGACAACCTCTTCGTCCTCTATGTCCTCGTCCTGTCGGTCGCGCCCGCTGCGGACGCGCTCTCCTGGGACGCCCGCGGGCGAGCGCTGCCTGCCGACGCGCCGAAGTACGGCTGGGCGCCCAAGCTCATGGCGACCCTCTGCGTGCTGGTCTACGTCCTCGCCGGCGTCGCGAAGCTGCGCAACAGCGGCATGGACTTCGTGGCCGGCGAGACCCTGCGCAACTACGTGGCCTTCGGCAACGTGCGCAAGATCGAGCTCGGCAGCCACCATTCGCCCCTGGGGGTGTGGCTGCTTCCCTACACGGGTCTTTTCGGCGCCTTGGCCCGCGCGAGCCTGCTCCTCGAGCTCGGCGCGCCGGTCGCCCTCGTGCACCGTCGCGTCGGTGCGGTGTGGGCCGTCGCCGTGTGGGCCTTCCACCTCGGGGTGCTCGCGCTCATGGCCATCGGCTTCGTCTTCCAGCTCACCTTCGTGGCCTTTGCGCCCTTCTTTCGGACCGAACGGCTCCTCCAGTGGCGGCCCTTCGCGCGCCTGGCGCGCTTCCATCCGGCGACGACGACCTCTCGCTGAGATCTCACGCGGGCGCCGGGTAGGGCGCCTCGGTGGGCTCCCAGATCCGCCACTCGTGTTCGGGGCCGAGCCGAGGAGGGGGCGCCGGGGCCGAGGGGCTCACGTAGAGCCCGATGTCGTCGAAGTCGCGCACGAAGGCGTCGAGCTGCCGTCGCTCCTCAGGAGGGAGCGCGAGCTCGTCGCCACAGATCGAGAGCCGCACGTGTCGCGCCCGGGCCATGGCGCGGACGTGTTCGATGGTGAGGGCGGCCGTGACCGCGTCGAAGACCCCGGTCTCCATCGGGACGCTGCCTCCTCGCGTCTCGATGCGCTCGAGATGTCCGTCGATGTCGAGGTCGAGCTCCCCGCAACTCCAGCGTCGCTCCCGCGCGGGGACGCCGACGAGCAGGTCCACGCGGATCTCGTCGTCCTCCGGGGAGGCGCTGAGGTCGAAGGTGCCCCAGCCGACGGTCGAGCGCTCCGCAGGGTAGCGGAGGTGGGCTCGCACGGTGGGCGCGCGCACCGCCGCTTCTTCGCTGGCGGGACGCCCGCCGGCGTCGGCGTGCCAGCCTCCGAAGGCGAGCCCGAGGGCGGCGATGGCGAGGCTTCGTTGCATCACTCGTCGTTCTGGTCCGACCCGTGCGCGGCCCGGACCTTGGGTGCGGCGGTCGCCTCCTCGACCGTGGCGCCCTTGGCTCCTATGCTCCGCCGGCCCATGCGCTTGCTCCACGTCTTTGAGGATTCGCGCGACGCCGAGACCTTGGCCAACGCGCTCTTGGTCGAAGAGATCGAGGCGACGGTGCGCGAGACCCGCGACGGCGGCTGGGCGCTCTGGGTGCACGACGAGGCTCGGATGGAGCCCGCCAAGGCCCTGCTCGAGGAGTTCCTCCGTGTCCCTGACGCGCCCAAGTTTCTGGCGCGCCAGCGCGAGGCGGAGGCGCTGCGCCGTGAGCGTGAGGCGCAGGAGCGTGCTCGCCTTCGTCGCGCCCGCCGCGTACAGGAGGCGCTGGCGCGGCAGCATGGGCCGCCCCGCGTCACCTACGGTCTCATCGGGCTCAGCGTGGCGATGTACGTCTTGACCTTGGTCAGCCCTGAATCCATCGGGCTGCTCGTTCCTCGGATGGGAGGGGACGCCCTCACGGTCGTGCTCCGCTCGCTCGGCAGCGGCGAGCCGTGGCGGCTGGTCGCGCCCATCTTCATCCACGGAGGTTTGTTCCACCTCCTGTTCAACATGCTCTGGCTCCGCGACCTGGGGACCGTCGTGGAGCGTGCGCTCTCTCCGTGGCGTCTGCTCGCGATGACCTTCGTGTTTGGGGTAGGAGGCGTCCTCGCAGAGCTCTACGTCGGCGGGCTCGCCGTTGGGATGAGCGGCGTGGTCTACGGCCTCTTCGCTTACCTCTGGGTCCGCGGCCGGCTCGACCCGAGCTTCGGCTACGGTATCGATCGCCGCGTCGCGATGTGGATGCTGGGCTGGTACGTGCTCTGTTTTTTTCCCGGCCTGCGGATCGCGAACGGGGCCCACACAGCAGGCCTGGTGCTCGGGGCCCTCTGGGGCTTCGCCGGGTCGGGCTACCTGCGCCGTCGGCTGCGCGCCTAGGCACAGCCCGTCCTCATGGCCGAGAGCACGCCCGGCGCAGCACGCCCGGCGCCGCGCCCCCCACGACGCCCCGCGGCCTCACGCAGGGGCATCCGCGCGATCCCTCACGATCCGTATTGGGTATTGGGGTGGGCCGCTCGGCATCTCCGCCCAGTCGCGATTGTCGAGTTGTTGCGGTAGGTTGTAGGGCTCAAGGGGGCGCTCGGCGCTCTCGGCCGCCCTGCCCGCAGGCCCGTTGACACCGGGCCCCGTACGCTGCGACCATCGCGGAATCTTTCTGGAAACTGGGGTTCCTGACCCGTCTTTGGCGCGGCGTCAGGGGCTGGCGTCATCGGAGAGCGAGAGAGTCAAGGTCGCATGTCCGCGCTGACATCCTTGCTGGTGCGAGACCAGCGCGTACCCGTGCGTAAGATCGAGGAGGCGATCCAGCGCCAGGTGATCTCCGGCGGGGGGCTGGACACGGTGCTCCTCGAGCAGGGGCTCGTCCCCGAGAACGTGATGAACGCCTACCTCGCAGCGGTGCACGGGCTCTTGCCGGCGACCCGCGACGAGGTGATGCGGGTGCCCCGGGATGTGATCCGCCTGGTGCCCAAGGAAATCGCCGCCAAGCACCGCTTGGTGCCCATGTCCGCCGAGGAGCGGGTCCTCGTCGTTGCGGTCTGCGCGCCCCTCGAGGAGTCGGTCGAGACCGAGCTTGGCTTCCTACTCGGTCTGGAGATCGTGCAGCGCGTGGTCAGCGAGTGCCGCCTCGCCGCGGCCCTGCACCACCACTACGACCTGGAGATGCCCGCGCGTCTCCGGCGCCTGGCCGAGAAGCTGCGACACCGAGAGCCCGGCGCCGTCCCCTACGTCGCGCCCCTCGAGGTGAACGTGGCCGCGCGCTCCGAGGTGGCCGACGAAGACGACTACGCCGCCGATGCTTCGGCCGGCGACACGGACGACACGGACGACACGGACGACACGGACACAGCGAGGCCGAGGACGAAGCGATTCGGTGTGCTCGCGGCCGAGCCCGAACCGGTGCCGACGGAGGTCGTGCGGGTGGGTCCCGCTCAGGTCGTGGGAGCGCGCCCAGCGACGAGGCGGGCTCCGTCCGGCTCGCCAGCGCCGCGGCGCATCGCGGAGCCTCGGCCAGAGCTCCTCGCTCGGATGCGTGGTCCACTCACCGCGCGGAAGGCCGTCGAACTGCTGAGCGAGGCGTCCGACCGCGATGCGATTCTGGAGATCGCCTTCGCCTTCGCCCGCCAGTTCTTCGACTACCTGGTCTTCTTCGCGGTCCATGAAGGCGACGCTGAGGCTCTCGACGCGGCCGGGCCTGGCGCGGCGTACGAGCAGGTGCAGGGGCTCGCCGTGCCCCTCGATGAGCCGGGCGCCATCGCCATGGCGCGGGAGGGAGGGGTGCCTCTCGTCACGCACCTCGATCAAAGCGAGTCCGATCGCCGCCTGCGCGCGCAGCTTCAGCGCGAGGGCGCGATGCCCGCGGTCCTCGTGCCTGTCGCGATCCGCTCGCGGGTCGTGTTGCTGATGCTCGGGGACCGCGGCGGCGACGACTTTGGCTTGGGCGATGTGCCCGAGTTGCTCGCCTTCGCCCCACGGGTCAGCGAGGCGTTTCAGCGCCTCATTCTGCGACGCAAGCTTCGAGGCTACGCCGAGGGGAAGGCGCAACCGCCCGCTCCCGCGCCTCGGCCCGCTCCTGGCCCTGGGGGGGCGCCGACCCCGAAGGCGGCCGCCGAGTCGGCTTCGCACCCTGCGCAGGCTCCAAGCGCGTCGGCCTCCGACCCTGCGGCGCCGGCGGCGCGTGGCGAAGAGGCGAGCTCCGAGGGGGCGGCGTCGGCGGCGCGTGGCGAGGAGGCGAGCTCCGAGGGCACGGCGGCGCGTGGCGAAGAGGCGAGCTCCGAGGGGGCGGCGTCGGCGGCGCGTGGCGAGGAGGCGAGCTCCGAGGGCACGGCGGCGTCGGGTGGCGAGGAGGCGAGCTCCGAGGGGGCGGCGTCGGCGGCGCGTGGCGAAGAGGCGAGCTCCGAGGGCGTGGCGCCGGCGGCGCGTGGCGAGGAGGCGAGCTCCGAGGGCGCGGCGCCGGCGGCGGCGGATGGCGCCGAGGCGTTGCCGCTGACCACCAAGTCCGTCGTTCGTTCGACGGGGACTTCCGGTCCAGGTGCGTCGCCTCCGGAGCCCTTGGAGGCGTCCCCGCCTCCAGGTGACGGCGTCCGCCCCAGGAAGAAGCGGCGGACCCGCTCGATGGATCTGCTCGGTGTGCCGCGGAGCGCCCCGCCGCCTCCCAAGCCAGGCTCCCAGCCCGAGATGGTCGTCGGCGTGCCGCCGGTTCCACGCGTCGAGGAGAGCGACGAGCCGGAGATCGCCATCGAGGAGGCCACGGAGGACGACGACGAGCCGGAGATCGCCATCGAAGAGGCCGCAGAAGACGACGACGAGTCGACGAACGCCATCGACGAGGCCGAAGAAGACGACGACGAGCCGGAGATCGCCATCGAAGAGGCCGCAGAAGACGACCCGGCCTTCACCGGCGCCGACCTCGAAGGCGACGAGGCCACCGGTCACTACCGCTTGAGCGGCGAGGTCGACGAGGTGCGGGTGCGCCCTCGGGCCATCGATGTGGTGCGCATCCCTGGGGTCACCCCGACCGCGTCACCCCGAACCCGGAGCGGGAGGCCTCCGAGCGAACCTCCAGGCCCCGTGCCCCAGCCGAGGAGCGGGCGACCGAGCGTCATCGTCGACATGGGGGACGACGTGGAGCGCCTCGTGGCCGATCTGCAGAGCATCGGTCCGGACGACGGCTCGAACATCGTGGCGTCGGTGGTGGCCTTTGGGGAGGCGGCGCTCCCGGTCCTCGTCCGCGAATTCCCCGGGCCCTTGTGGTTTGACCGCCACCGGCCTCATCGGCGGCTGCCCCGCGGGCGGGACATCAGCGCCGTGGCGCGGGCGATGGTGTCGTTCGGCGAGCGGGCGGGTCCTTATGTCGCCTCCTTGCTCGACCACGACGACGTGGATGTCCGCTTTTACGCGACGCTGCTGGCCTCCGAGTTCGTTCACGAGAAACTGATCGCGCCGCTCGGACGCCGTATCTTCGATGAGGATCGCCGCACGGCGGCCCTCGCTCTCGACGTGTTGCGGGCTCACCGCGCGCACCGGACTTCCTTCGATGACCTTCTCGAACACCTTCGCGCTCTCGCGCGAGCGCCTCGTCGCAGCGCCGAGGACCGCGCGCGGGCGGTGGAGGCGCTCGGTGAGCTGCGCGACGTGGGTGCTCTCGATTTGCTGATCGACCTTCTCGGGGCAAGCGACGAGGTCCTGGTGGGCGCGGCTCACAAGGCGCTGGTGCTGCTGACTCGGCAGGACTTCGGCAGGTCGCGCCGGCGCTGGGAGGCGTGGGCTGCGGAGCACGCCGCCGAGCATCGCATCGAGTGGCTCATCGAGTCGCTGCTCCACCCCGACGAAGCCATGCGCGCTGCGGCGGGCGACGAGCTCAAGCAGCTCACACAGGAGTACTATGGCTACCACCCGGCGTTGCCCCGGCGCGATCGCGAGGTCGCGCAACGCAAGTACCGCCGGTGGTGGGAGTCCGAAGGGCACCGCCGCTTCCGTTGAGCCATGCTCACGCGCTCGGCAGCCGGCCGAAGGACGGATTCGGCAGCGCAGCCGTCCGCGCCAGAAGCCTGCAGTTCGCCCTGGTATCGGCTACCGTCCTCTCGATGGCGGGTCGCGAGGCCCGAGGTCCGCTCGATGGGGTCGACATCGGCCCATTGGTTCGCGACCCGCAGCTTCGCTGGGATCGGCCGGCCATCACCGCGTTCTGTTTTCGCCGT
>JALVDI010000616.1 GCA_027009115.1 Polyangiaceae bacterium
CGCGTTCACCGTGGTCCCGCTCGTCGAGCTCTACCTGCTGCTGTGGGTGGGGCGGCTCGTCGGCTTCTGGCCGACGGTGGCCCTCGTCCTGTGCACCGGGCTCCTCGGCGCGGCGCTGGCCAAGCTCGAAGGGATCCGCGTGCTGACGCGGTGGCAGACCTCCCTGGCGGAGGGGAGGGTCCCCGAGGAAGGGGTGCTCGATGGGGTGCTCGTCTTCATCGGGGGCTTGTTTCTCATCACCCCGGGCGTGCTGACGGACGCCTTCGGTTTGCTCATGCTCGTGCCGCCGACGCGGCGCCTCTTCGCGCGCTTCATCCGTGCGCGCATCGAGCGCGGGGTCCGCGCCGGGCGAGTTCATGTGGCGACGTTCCGCGGCGGGCGGGTGGTCGAGTGGTCGAGCGCTGCCGGTGCCGGTGGGGTCATCGACGTGGAGGGCGAAGAGATCCCGCTCGAGCGTCCCGCTCTGCGGTCGCCGGACGAGTGAGGGATCGGCCTCCGCCCGGCACAAAGCGCAAAGCTCAAAGCTCAAAACTCATCACCGGGGGACGCCTCAGAGCGCGCTGAGCAGCGCCGCGCCGTACGCTTGAACACGGGTCGGGCCCATGCCGTGGACGGAGAGAAGCTCGCGGGCATTCCGCGGGCGGCGCGCGGCGATCTCTGCGAGGGTCCGGTCCGAACAGATGAGGTAGGCCGGCACCCCCTCGGCGCGGGCCAGCTCCAGGCGCGCGCCGCGGAGGCGCTCGAAGAGCTCGGCGTCCACGCCGGCGGGCAGGGAGGCGCCCCGCTTGCGCTTCGCCCGCGCCGGCCGCTCCGGCGGCAGCAGCACCCGCGCGGGGGTTTGCCCCCGCATCACGTCGGCGCCCAGCTTGGTCAGGTAGAGGACCGGGAAGTCGTCCGCGGTGACCGCCGCGTACTTCGCTGTGACCAGGCGCCGCAGCAGCGCCATGACCCACTCGACGTCTTTGTCTCGCAGGACGCCGAAGGTGCTCAGCCGCGTCAGGCCCATGCGCCGGGTCTTGGCGTTGTCGCGACCGGCGAGCATCTCGGCGACGGCCTTCATCCCCACCCGGCCGCGGGCGCGCGCGACGCCGCTCAGGGCCTTGCGCACGACGAGCGCCTCGGCCTCCATGTCTCGTTCGACGGGGCCGCCGCGGGCTTCGAGCTCGGCGCACACGTCGCAGTGGCCGCAGCCGCCCAGCAGTTCCTCGTCGTCGCCGAAGTACCGGAGGATGAAGTCGTGCCGGCAGCTCCCCGCCTCGACGTAGCGCATGAGGTCGAGGAAGAGCTTCCATTGCTGCTGCACCCGGCTGGGGGCGACCACCGTCGAGGGGTCCCAAGCGCGTTCGATGAGGCGTCGGCGCAGCGTCAGATCCGACGACGAGCTCATCAGGAGCCCGAACGCCGGCTCGCCGTCTCGTCCCGCGCGACCGACCTCCTGATAGTAGGCTTCGATGGAGCCGGGGGCTTGCACGTGGACGACCAGGCGGATGTCGGCGCGGTCGATGCCCATGCCGAAGGCGTTGGTCGCCGCCACCACGTCGAGGGCCCCGGCAGCGAACGCTTGGTTGACCTCGGCGCGGCGCTCCGGCGGCAGTCCTGCGTGATACGCCGCGGAGCGGTAGCCCAGCCGGGCGACCTGCTCGGCGGCCTTCTCGGCGTTCTTGCGCGTCGAGGCGTAGACGATGGCGCCGCCGCTGGGCGCGTCGGGGCGGCCGAGGGCG
>JALVDI010000617.1 GCA_027009115.1 Polyangiaceae bacterium
CGACGCAGCCGCCGATGCCTCGGACGCGGCGCCAGCCGATGCCGCCGTCGGCTGCATGACCGGGGCCGACTGTCCGCCGGGGGCCTTTTGTGACGGCACGTCCTGCGGCGGCCCCGGAGAGTGTGTGCCGCGCCCCGGCGGTTGCCCCGACGAGGACGCGCCCGTGTGCGGCTGCGATGGGATCACTTACGCGAGCTCGTGCGAGGCGTCGGCGGCGGGGGTCCGCGTGTCGAGCATGGGCACCTGCCCCTGCACGACCAACACCGACTGCGCGATGGGCAGTTATTGCGCCGGGGAATCCTGCGGGGGAGCGGGCGAGTGCGTCCCAAAGCCCGTGGTGTGCACCCGCGAGCTGCGCCCGGTGTGTGGGTGCGACGGGATGACCTACGACAACGCATGCCTGGCGGCCTCCGCGGGCGTCCGGGTCGCCGCGACGGGCGAATGCGGATCGTGCGGAAGCAACGCCGATTGTCCCCGGGACGAGTTCTGTTTCGCGATGAGTTGTGCGGGAAGGGGGGAGTGTCGGCGGCGGCCGAGGTTGTGCCCTCGCATTATCGACCCCGTCTGCGGCTGCGATGGGCGAAGGTACGACAACGCTTGTCTGGCGTCTGCGGAGGGGGTGCGCGTCGATCCCGATCCGTCCAGCCGCTGCGTCATGATCGCGCGCTGAGGGCCTCGGCTCCCGCGCACGACCCCTGTGCTATATCCCAGGGATGGCCGCGCCCCTCCCGCCTCAACCTCCGCAGCAGAAGAGCAACACCGTCGTCTGGGTGGTCGTCGGCTGCGCCGGGTTGCTCGTGCTCGGCCTCTGTGTCGCGGGCGGGGTGGCGTATTGGTGGTTCACCCGGGAAACCCTCCTCGGTCCCGACGACATCCCCGTGACCTTCCCTCAGGGCCCACCGCCGGCCGTTCCGGACGGCTCCGGCTCCGGTGCTGGCTCCGGTCCCATGTTGCCGCCGCCACCGGCGATGCAGCCGGACGTGCGCACGGTGAGCGCGACCGTCACGGCGACGACGGGAGCGGCGCCGGTGGCCGTGGGTACGACGTGCCAGTTCGTGGTGGAGCGCCACCCCAGGCCCGACCCGCCCGGCTTTTGGTGCCGGGCGCAGATCTCGTGTGGAGGAGTCCTCCTCTACGGGGGGCCGAGCGCCGGCTTCTTCCCCTGCGAGCTCTACGAACAGCCGCGCCGGGACGTGGTCGGACGCGACGACGACACCACCGCAGCGGACACGGACGCGGCCATGTCCCTCGACACGCGCCAAGGAACCCTGAGCATCCGGGACGACACGAGCGGCCCCCACGGGGTCTATTCGTTGGAGGCGCGCGTGACCGAGGTGCGCTGAGCCGCCTTGACCGGCCGTCGGTGAGGCTCGGCGCAGTCCAAGGACTCTCCCCTCGGCGACGGGGACCCACGACCCAGCAGTTCCATGGCCGCACGACGCAACCTGCGATCGATCTCGACGCCCGTCATCCTGGGCGCTGTCAGCGTCCCGCTGAGCATCGCGCTGCTCGTGGGCTGGACGCTCTTGATCCTTCACAAGCTCGGCGAGTCCGAGAGCGTCGCCCTCGAGGTTTGGCTCCTGGTGCTCGGGGGCGTGAGCTTCGCCGTCATCGTGACAGTCCTCGTGCTCTTCAGCGTGTACCTCGCGCGGGAGATCCTCGAACTGCGCCGGCAGACGAGCTTCATCGACTCGGTGACCCATGAGCTCAAGAGCCCTCTGGCCTCGATCAAGCTCTGCCTCGAAACCATGGCGCGCCACGATTTGCCGGCCGACAAGCGCGAGGAGCTCCGGAGCATGATGCTCGGCGATGTCGAACGTCTGACCTCTTTCATCGACGACGTCTTGCAGGCCAGCCGCCTCGCCGACACCCGCGAGTACGCGACACAGCTGGCGGAGGTCGATCTGGGTCGCCTGTGCGAGAACGTCGCCGCCTCGGTGGCGAAGCGGCGTCGGCTCGATTTGGATCGCGTCCGCATCGAAGTCCCGCCGGGCACCGTCGTGTACACGGACGAGGCCGCGCTCACGATCATCGTCAAGAACCTGATCGACAACGCGCTGAAGTACTCGCCGCCGGATCGGCCGGTGACGGTCCGGGCGTCCCGGGGTCGCAAGGGGCGGCTCGTGCTCGAGGTGGAGGACGGGGGGATCGGCATCGAGGAGAGCGAGCTCAAGCGGGTCTTTCAGCGTTTCTACCGCGTCGAGAGCCCGGAGGTGCGCGCACGGAAGGGGACAGGGCTGGGGCTCTTCGTCGTCTCGGCGCTGGCGGACAGCTTGGGCGGGCGGGTGGATGCAATTTCGGCCGGATGCGGTAAGGGCACGACCATGAAGGTCACGCTCCCGGCGAACGAAGCCCCCGCGAGCTCGGCCCCGGAGGAGAGGTCGTGAGCGGTGAGCGTCGCCGATTGTTGGTGGTCGAAGACGAGGAGCATCTCGCGCGCGGCTTGAAGCTCAACCTCGAGCTGGAGGGGTACGAGGTCGACGTCGCCTCGACGGCCAAGGAGGCAGGCAAGCGGCTCCTCGGCCCCGACGCCTACGATGCGATCGTGCTCGACGTGATGCTGCCCGATTTCGACGGCTTCGAACTCTGCGGGCGTCTGCGCAAGGCAGGGAATTTCACGCCGGTCATCATGCTTACGGCGCGCTCCGCGGCCGAAGACCGGGTGCGTGGCCTCGAGGCGGGCGCGGACGACTACATGGTCAAGCCTTTCTCCCTCGACGAGTTGCTTGCTCGGGTTCGCTCGGTGCTGCGGCGGCGCGCCTGGGAGCAGGAGACGGCCCCGGCCCAGCGAGCTACCCGTCGCCTCGAATTCGCCGGCGCCTTGGTCGACTTCGATCGGCACGAGGTCACGGTCCGTGGGGAGCCGCGCAAGCTCACGCAGCTCGAACTCGACCTCTTGCGGTACTTCGCGGACAACCCGAGACGGGTGCTCAGCCGGAGCGAGCTGCTCGAAAAGGTTTGGAAGCTGCGTGGCCAAGGTTATAGCCGCACCGTCGACAACTTCATCGTGCGCCTGCGGCGGCACTTCGAGGAGGACCCGTCCAAGCCGCGCTTCTTCGTTTCGGTGCGCGGCGCCGGATACAAATTCATCCCGGACGGGCAGGGCGACTGAGCGTTCTTCGACGCTCTGCGCTGCCTGTGACGCAGCGGTGACCGAACAATTACCGGCTCACACCGAAGCGTGACGGCTCGACCGCGCGCCGGGACCTACGGTGGTCGTATGTCGAACGAGCCGAGCACCGAGCCCCTCCCGCACTGGACGATCCACAAGCGTATCGATTGGTCGGGGTCGGTGGCGTTCTTTGGGCTCCACCTGGCGGCGCTCGGTGCGCTGTGGTCGGGGATCACTTGGGAGGCGGCGGTCGCGGGGGGCGTGCTCTTCTGGGTTCGCCAGTGGGCCGTCACAGCGGGGTACCATCGCTACTTTTCGCACCGGACATTCAAGACGAGCCGCGTCTTCCAGTTCCTGCTCGCGTGGCTGGCGCAGTCCTCGGTTCAGAAGGGTGCGCTGTGGTGGGCGGCGCACCATCGACGTCACCACAAGCATTCGGATCAGGAGGGGGACCTGCACAGCCCGAAGCGTGACGGGTTCTGGTACGCGCACCTCGGATGGCTCTTCGTCCAGGGCTCCGACGAGACCGACTACGGCCGGATCAAGGACTTCGCGAAGTACCCTGAGCTCGTCTGGCTCAACAAGTACCACCTGGTGCCGCCCATCGTTCTTGCCGCCGCTCTCACTTGGTGGCTGGGGCTCCCCGGTCTCTTCGTCGGCTTCGTCTGGAGCACCGTGCTGCTCTGGCACAACACCTTCTTCATCAACTCGCTCGCGCATGTCTGGGGTCGGCGTCGCTTCGAGACGACCGACACCAGCAAGAACAACGCCTTGCTCGCGCTGCTGACCCTCGGCGAGGGGTGGCACAACAACCACCATCGCTACCAGTCCTCCGCGCGCAACGGCTTCTACTGGTGGGAGGTGGACCTCACCTACTACGTCCTCAAGGCGCTCAGCTGGCTCGGGATCGTCTGGGACTTGCGACCCGTGCCCGCGCGCGTGCTCGACGAAGGTCGCGCGGCGGACCGTGCGCGCCACGAGCAGGAAGAGGCCGCGCCCGCGGAGGCGCAGGGCGCGCGGCCGAGCGTCGCGCCCTCCATCGATGCGGCTGCCTGAGCCGGCGCGGTGTGTGCCGTCATTGTCTGCGCTCGACAAGATTCGGCATTCCCCGGCTCGTGCTGGCGGCATCGGCTCAACCCAGTCCACACAGCGACGGACGATCGCCGTCGAGCTGTGCTCACGAGCCGAAGCGGCGCACGAGAGCCTGGGCTCGGGCCACGAAGGCAGCGCGGTGGAACGTATCGAAGCTCGCCCAGGAGCTGAAGGTCGTGGGGTCCTCGACGCGGTCGACGAAGAGCTTTCCGTCGAGGTGATCGACTTCGTGCTGAAAGGTGCCGGCGCTCAGGCCCCAGACCTCGCGGTCGACCGGCGCGCCCTCGGCGTCGAGGGCTCGGACGCGGACGCCGACCCATCGCCGCACCATGCCGCGTAGGTTCGGGACGCTCAGACAACCTTCGTAGTTCTCGAAGGTCTCGGCGGTCAGCGGCTGTAGCTCCGGGTTGATGAGGACCGTCAGGGGGATGGGCGGCTTGTAGGGGTAGCGTGGGTTGTCGCCGACCTCGATGACGCAGACCCGCAGGTCCACCCCGATCTGCGTGGCGGCCAGGCCCGCGCCGTTGGCGTCCCGCATGGTATCGATGAGGTCCGCGATCAGGTCTCGAACGTCACGCGGATCGGGAACGGGCCGCGCGACGCGGCGCAGGGCCGGGTCACCGATTTGAAGGATAGGTCGGACGGTCATGGCGTCTCAGGGGGCCAGGCGGGCGCGGAAGTCGGCGGCGATGCCTGCCAGGAGGCCGCGCCCACGTTCGAGGGCTGCGGTCGTCGGTTCGTCGTCGGCGACCTCGACCCGGACGTCGACGTAGAACTTGAGCTTGGGTTCGGTACCGCTCGGTCGGAGCATGGCACGGTGGCCTCCCGCGAGCTCGTAGACCACGACGTCCGCTCGGGGGAAGGCAAGCGCCGACTCTTCCCCATCCAGGGTCCGACGGATGCCGGTCGCGAAGTCCTGGGTGGCCACGACGGCGGCGCCGCCGAAGGCTTCCGGCGCCTCGCGGCGGGCCCGCTTCATCAACGAAGCGATCCGCGCGGCGCCTTCGGCTCCCGGCAGGACCACCGAGAACTGGTCGCTCAGGTACATGCCGTAGCGCCGCCAGGCGCGCTCGAGCTCGTCGACGAGGGTTCGTCCTTGGCTCTTGCACCACGCCGCCATGTCGCAGAGGACGGCAGCGGCGCTGATGCCGTCCTTGTCGCGGACGAAGGAGGAGACGGCGTAGCCGAGCGCCTCTTCGAAGCCCATGACGAAGGTGTAGCCTTCCTTTTCGAGCTCGATGGCGCGGTTGTGGATCCACTTGTGGCCCGTGAGCGTCTGCTCGGCGCGCGCGTGGTGGGCGTGGCCGATGGACAGAAGCATCGGGGAGCTGACCACACTGCAAAGCACCAGGCGTTTGTCGAGCGTGGGGCCCTGGTCGAGGAGGTAGTGGGCGAGCAGGCAGCCGAGCTCGTTGCCGCTGAGGCGCCGGTAGGCCCCCTCGTGCCGCACGATGGCTGCCAGCCGATCGGCGTCCGGATCGTTCGCCAGCACGAGCTCGGCGCCGCGCTCCTTGGCGAGGGCCAGCGCCATGTCCATTGCTCCCTCCTCTTCGGGGTTGGGGAAGGCTACCGTCGGGAAGTCGCCATCCGGCTCCTGCTGCTCGGCGACGACGTTCACCTGGCAGAAGCCCGCGTCCGACAAGGCGTCGAGGAGCAGGGCGCCGCCCACCCCGTGCATGGCGGTGTAGACGATCTTCAGGTCTCGTGGGGTCTCGCGGTGCAGCGCCAGCGCCTTGACGCGGGCGAGGTACTCCGCGCGGATCGCGGCGGAAAACGGCAGCACCTTGGCGCTCTGTTCGCGCGGGACGCGAGGGATCTCGCGGAGGGGACCGAGGGCGGCGATGCAGGCGGCGATGCCCTCGTCGTGGGGCGGGATGATCTGTGCGCCGTTGCCCCAGTAGACCTTGTAGCCGTTGTAGTCCGGCGGGTTGTGGCTCGCAGTGACCATGACGCCCGCCGCAGCGTTCACACGGAGGGACGCATAGGCCAGCAGCGGCGTCGGCACCACGGATTCGAAGACGTGCGCGCGCAGTCCGTAGCCGGCGACCACCTCGGCCACGTCGCGGGCGAACTGCCGGCTCATGCGGCGCCCGTCGAAGCCGACGGCGACGCCTCTTTCGGCAGCATCGGGTACGGTGCGCAGGAGGTACGTGCACAGGCCCGCGGTGGCGCGGATGACCACCGCTCGGTTCATTCGATGAGGACCGCCGCCCAGGAGCCCACGCAGGCCCGCTGTGCCGAACCTCAGCGTGCCCGCGAAGCGGTCGCGCAGTTCCGCCTCGGCGCCCGTGTCGAGGAGCTCCTGCAACTCGCGGCGGGTCGCAGGGTCCGGATCCTCGCGGATCCACGCTTCGACTTGCTGGCGGAGGGAGGCGTCGATGGTCACCGGCGCGGTATAGCAAAGTCACGCGCCCGGCGGGTGGCCTCACCATGAGCAAAGTGGCACGTGGCGTGCTTTACTCTGGGGCGTGGACCGCAGCCCCAAGCCGCTCTCCGGAAGGCGCCGCCGCGTTTCGCCGGTGCTCGTGCGTCCGGTGATCACCGTCGGTGTCCCGCGGTCCATTCCGCGCCTGCTCGTGGTGGCGCTCCTCGAGACGGGGCGTTATCGCTACCTCTACGCCCTCCTGGAGGAGTATTGGCGGCACGACCCGGACAACCTCGAGCTGGCGCGGTCGCTCCTGGTGCTCGAGCGATACTTCCAGTGGGAGGCGCTCAAGGGAACCGACGCGCCCACAGAGGAGCCGGAGGAGCGGGCGCCCGCGGGCGCTGGTGGCTAGGGAGCTGGCCACCGGTGTGGGCGCGGCTGCGCGGTGCCTGGTGTGCCTCGTAAATCTTGCGTGGCCTCTTCATGAGCAGGGCTGCGATGGGTGCCGCATGC
>JALVDI010000618.1 GCA_027009115.1 Polyangiaceae bacterium
CTCGGGCCGCCACCCCTTCTCGGGCCGCCACCCCTTCTCGGGCCGCCACCCCTTCTCGGACCGCCACCCCTCAGGCCACGACGCCACTCACGCTGTGGATCGGCGGCGACGTGCTGCTGTCGGAGGCCATCCGCGATTACGCCAGGAGCTTCGACGACCCAGCCCAGGGCATGGCGCGGGTCCTCGCGCCGGCGGCCCGGCTATGGACGCAGGACCGCGGCGCCTTCGTCCTGGTGAACCTCGAGCTGCCGGTCCCAGACCGGCGCCGCTTCGCCCTGGACCGCGCCCCGGCCAACCCCCACGGCTACACCGCCGTGCGCCTGAGCGGACCCACTTGGCTCTTGCCGGCGCTGGCGCGCAGCGGCATTCACGCCGTGAGCCTCGCGAACAACCACGCCCTCGATCAGGGGCGCGCGGGGCTGAGCGAGACGATCGCGAACGCCAACGCGGCGGGGCTGCTCGTCACCGGCGCCGGACGCTACCCCAACCACCGCTGGCCCCTCGTGCTCGGTGAAGAGGGGCACGAGGTCGCCGTCGTGGCCCTCTACGACGGGCGCGGGCAGCGCTTCGCCGAAGCCGGCGACCCAACCGTGAGCCACCTGGACGAGGAGGGAGTGGCGCTCGTGGCCACCTGCGCCGAACGCTACGCGGCGGTGGTGGTCGTGGTCCACGTCCTGGGCGAGCTCGTCCGCGAGCCCGAGCCACAGTGGCGGGCGTGGGCGGAGCGGCTCGCGGCCGCCGGGGCTTCGGCGATCCTCGTGCACGGCACGCACGTGGTCATGCCCGTCGAGCGCGTCGCCGGAGTCCCCGTCGCGTGGGGGCTCGGCAACCTCGTTTCGGACATGGGACGGCTGGCGAGTCCGGTCCGCCCCTACCGGCCGGGGGAGCCGAAGGCGCGCTCGCCGTGGGTACGGGAGGCGCTCCTGGCGCGGCTGCGTTTCGAAGGGGACACCGTCGAGCTGCGGTTCCTCCCTGCGTGGATGAGCGACGATCGCTACGCCCGCTGGCACGCCGACCTCCCGGGAGGAGACCTCATCGAGCTGCAGCTCTTGCCCCTCGGTCCCGGGCGCGACGCCGCCCTGCTGCCGCCGTGGCCCGAGCCCTACCGCGGCCGGGTCGCGCGCTGGGTGGCCTCCCGGCGCGACGCGCTGCTCGAGGCCGCTCACCTCTCTTGGGGGCCGCCCGATGCCTCGGGCCGCCGCTGGCTCCTCCCCGCGTTCGCGGCGCCGCTCAGGGCATCCGATCGACGATGAGCACGGTCTTCTCTGCGTGGACCGTCGCGCCGCCGGCCGGCGTGGCGTCGACCTCGATCCGCACCCGCTTGCCGACCACCTGGCTTCCGTCCTCGACCGCGAACACGAGTTGGTCACCCAGCCGTAGATAGTGGTCGCCTTCGTCCCGAACGCGGCGCCGCGTCAGCACCCGCTCGACGACGATCGTGATCAGGCCCTCCGTCTCGGCGTCGAATCCTTGGATGCGCAGGTTCAAGTCCATCGGGTCCATGCCGTACAGACGCGTGGCGATCTCGATGTGCCAGCCGCCCTGCGGCCCCATCACGAGCTCGACCTCGCTTCCCTCGGGGACCTCCACGAAGTCGGTGAGGCCCGTCCCGATCTCGACCCACCCCGTGGTCTCGCCCGCGTCGTGAGAGGCGTCCATCGCCGGACCGCTGTCCGCAGGGCCGCTGTCCACCAGGCTGCTGTCCACCAGGCCGCTGTCCGGGAAAGTCGACGTGTCGCCACAAGGGGCCGCTCCGAAGAGCAGCGCGATCGCGAGCAGGCGCATGCCGCAGCATGGCCGGCCCACCGAACCGGCGCAAAGGCCGCTCGTCGACGCCGGGCGTGCCCTGCGGCATGCTCGCTGCGATGCCCCCCCCGGACGAATCGAACGCACCCGACGCGCAGGCCACCCGCCGCGGGGGTTCGGGCCGCCGGGCCTCGAAGCCGCGTCGCACCGCCGACACGCTCCTGCTCGCCGCCGAGAAGCTCGCGCAGGCTTCCCCCACCGCCGGCACCGTGCAGGACGTCCTCGAAGGTCGCCTCCTGGGGCACTACGCCCAAGGGCTACAGCAGTACCTGGCCATCCGGCTCGGCTCGACGGAGGAGGCACAGCGCGTCTTCGCCAAGCTCAAGGACCGCGTCGCAGCCCTCGGTGTCGCCAAGCTCATGGAGCCCCCCGGCGTGCGCGCGCGGCTCTTCCGGCTCGCCCGCGCCCTCGCCGACGAGGAGGAAGGGCGGCGAGCGCCAGGCGGCACCTTGCTGTGGATGAAGCCCTCCCGAGCGGAGTTCGACAAAGGCTTGACGGCGATCCGACGCGCGCCTCGCGAGGGCGACCGGGAGCTGCTGGAGCTCCGCTACGCCCGCGAGCTCGACACCCAGGAGATCGCCTTCGTCCTGGACCTCGAAGTCGGCGAGGTCGAAGGGCGGCTGGAGCACGCGCGCGCCGAGGCCAAGGAGCTCTTCGAGCTCGGGGAGGACCGTGAGCTCCCCCGGGCGCTCCTGGAGGCCTTCGCCCTCGAGAAGATCCAGGACGAAGCGGCCCCCGACGACGAGTCGATGCTCCCGGTCGGGACCATTCTGGACGGGCGCTACAAACTCCAGAAGCACATCGGCTCCGGCGCCTTTGCCGACGTCTACAAGGCGACGGATGTGGCCGTACCCGGGCATGTGGTCGCCCTCAAAGTGCTCAAGCGAAAGGCGACGTCGAAGCGCGAGCGGGAGCAGGCCCTGCGCGAGCTGCGCCTCATCGCGTCCGTCTTTCATCCTTCGATCGTCCAGTTCAAGGACCACGGCTACCACGACGACCGCTTCTGGTTCGTCATGCCCTGGTACGAAGGGGAGTCCCTCGAAGCGCGGATGGAGCGCGAGGCCCTCTCACGGCAGGAGGCGCGCCGCATCTTCGTGCCTCTCGCCAAGGCGCTGGCCACCATGCACGCCGCGAAGCTGCGGCACCAGGACATCAAGCCCGACAACATCTTCCTGGCGAAGATCGAGGGCTTCGGCGACGAGCAAGACGTGCTGCCGGTGCTCCTGGACCTGGGCGTGGCCGCGCAGGACGCCGAGCTCTTGCTCGCGGGCACGCCGACTTACTTCGCCCCGGAGGTCGCGGCCCAGTTCTCGTACCGCGAGGGCGATCCTTTCCCGACGCGGCCCATCGGCCCGGCAGCCGACGTGTTTTCGCTGGCGCTCAGCCTACGCAACGCCCTCGAACCGAGCACCCAACCGGACGTACCGGCCGGCGCCGTCGACGGCTTCATCCGGGAACGCGCGCAGACCCTCCCGCCGCTGCCCACCTCCAAGGACCTGCGTTACCTCCACAAGCACTTTCGCCGGTGGCTGGCGCTCGATCCTGCGGAGCGGCCGACCGCCGACGAGTTCGCCGACGAGCTGGCGGTGCTCACGGCTCCCGAGGAGCGCCGCGAGCGGCGGATGCGGCTGCTGCGGACGGTCGTGCCGATCCTCACCGTGACGCTCTCCCTCGTCGGGCTCCTGGCCTACCGCCTCGTCGAAGACGCCCGCGTCCACGCCGAGAAGGCCGAGGCCGCAGCCCAACAGCGGCAGGCGGCGATGGAGTCGGTCGTGCAAGAGCGCGAGCAGCTCGAAGAACAGATCGCCCGCGCAGAGCAGAACATCCGAGCCAGCCAGCTCTCCCGCGCGGAGCTCGAAACGCAGCTCGCCTCGGCCCAGGGAAACCTCGGCGTCGCACGCCGGGCGCTCGCGCGCGCGCGCCGAGAGTACCGCGAGCGAGGCAAGCAGATCGAGACACTGACCACGGAGCTCGAAGAAGCGCGCTCGCAGCTCCGCCAGACCGAGCAGCGGCTCACCGCCGCCGAAACCCAACTGGAGCGACGCGGCGAAGAGCTCGCGGACGCGCGCCGGCAGATGCAGGAGCTGAGAGCCCGCCAGGAGGAGCTCGAAGAGCGACTACGGGCCGCCGAACAAGCGCGGCAAGAGGCGGCAGGGGAGGCGGCCCGGCTCCGCGCCGAGCTTGGCCGCCTCGAAGCCGAGCGAGACGCGGCGCAGGCGGCGCGCACCCGGAGCGAGCTCGCGGCGCAGCGCTCCGAAGCGGAGCTTGCTCGGGTGCGGGCGCAGTTGAGTGCCGCGCAAGCCGAGCTCCGGGCGCTCCGTCGAAGCTCGTCGGCGCCACCTCGGACGCCGCCCGGGACCAACCCACCGGCCCCCACGCCGGGGCCTGCCCCGAACCCGACACCGGAGCCCACGCCGATGGTGAGGGTTCGTCGCCGCTAACAGTCCGCCCCGTTAGCAACCCTGAATGGATCACGGTCGCGAGAGTGCCCATGCGTGATGCCGCCGGGCGAGTCTTGACGACCTTCGAGGCGCGATGCGCCGCGCAGGGGCGTGCTCCCGGCCCTGAGGCGCACGGCGAGGGTTGGGGGCGGGCCCGCAGCGCGACGCTCAGAGTAGGCCGCCCAGGATCTCGGCGAGCTCCTGCGACGAGGTGTCGGCAGGGACGTGCAGCCAGCTCGCCGCGCCCGGTTGCCCTCGGAGCTGCCGCCGAAGCTGGGCGCTCGCGCCCCAAACGACGACCGTCGCCCCGGTCCCGTCCACCAGCGGTGCTGCCTCCCGTGGGTCGAGCCCCGGCGCGCAGGCATCGAGAAGCACCACCGTCGAGGGGGTCGCGAGCGTGAGCGTACTCAGCTCGCGGAGCGGCACCACCCGGGCTCGGCCCTGAAGACGCACGCTCAGCCGGCGCATGCCCCCGACGTCCCAGGTCGCCACCCACACCTCGGGCCCGGGCGGCGGCAGGGGCTCCGTCGGCCGGTCGCTCCCACGAACCTCGCCCCTGCTCGCTTCCCGGTCACGATCGTCTTCGACGGGCGGCACCGTCTGAGGGTAGGCGCGGCCGCGGGCGGAGACCAGCTCTTCAGGCGGTGGCTCGGGGCGACGAGCCGTCGAGCTCCGCGAGCAGCTGCTCGCCGCTGAGCTCGTCCGCGGAGCGCTCGTGGAAGTACTTCATCAGCCCCACTCGCTCGTAGTGGGGCTGGATACGGTCGCTCAGCAGTCCAATGGCGCGAAGGTTCGGGACCAGGCGGCGAAACATCACCTGACGGAACTCCTCCAGGCCCACGGAGGTGTAGACGACGTCGCGCCACTGAGCGCGCGTCAACCGGGTCCCAGCGAACCACTCGTCGTAGACCTCGTAGGCGAGGAAGCGGTTGCGCATGAGCAGCGCGACCTCGAAGGCCCAATCCTCCCGCTCGCGCCGCTCCCGCTCGCTGAGATGATGGTTGAAGTGCTCGCGCAGCGCGAGCACACCGTAGTGAACGTGCCGCGCTTCGTCCTGGATGACGTAACGCAGAAGCTCCTTGAGGAGCGGCTCGGCGGTCATCTTGTAGAGCGTCCCGAACGCACCGAGCGCCAGGCCCTCGACCATGATCTGCATCCCGAGGAACTTCATGTCCCAGCGCGAGTCGGTCATGAGCGCGTCGATGATCACGAAGAGGTTGTCGTTGATCTGGTAGAGCTTCTCGAGCTTCGTATCGAGGTATCGGTGGAAGACCTCCACGTGCCGCGCTTCATCCATCACCTGCGTGGCGCCGTAGAGCTTGCCGTCGAAGAACTGCACGGCCTCGGTGACCTGCGCCGCGGCGAAGAGAGCGCCTTGCTCACCGTGCAGAAACTGGCTGAGCTGCCAGGAGACGAGCGAAGCGCGCAGCCCATGGCGCTCATGACTCGACAGCTTGATGCCGTATTCCTGGAGCTTTCCGAGGTTGAGGAACGCCTCCGGGATGATCGGCACCTCCGGGTTGAGGGGGTCGACGTCGATGGCCCAGTCGAGGGTCTTGTCGCTATCCCACTGCTGCTCCTTGGCCCGCCGGTAGAGGTCGCGCATCTCCGGATGGTCGTTCGGGTAACTCCAGTCGAAGAACGCCGAGTGCCGCGCCGGCATGAGGCTCGGGACGCCCTGCTTGCCTCGCTTGAGCAGCAGGCCGCGGACGCCCGACGGCCCCAGGGCCGCGGCGACCTTCGGATCGCGCATCTCGCCCAGGACCTCGACCGCTTCGAGGTAAGGCTCGACCCGCTCGCGGAACTTCTCAGGAAACAGAGCGAGGATCGTCTGCGCGTTCATGGGGACCTCTCAAAGCGAGTCGAAAAACTCGCGTACGCGGCTGGCGTGGAAACGAGTCAGAAAGGTGTGGATTACGGGCAACGCACGCTCGATCATCTGCGCGACTTGCTCGGGAGGGAGGTGGGCGAGGCGTCCGGAGATCATCCGTACCTCCTCCCGAAACAGCCGACTGATGGCCTCTTCGTAAAAAACGACGTCTCGGACCGTGAAGCCGAGCTCCCGGGTGAACCCGAGCTTCCGCATTTGTCCGAAGAGCTCGATCATCCAAGCGTCCGCCTCGGCGACGTCCCACCCTCCGTCCTCGCGACGACGAGCGCCCACGGCGCCGATCGCGATCGCCTCTTCGAGGTCTTCGACGGGGACCCCTGCACGCTCGGCCAGGGCCGCTCCGTCGAGGAGCCGGTCGCGCTTTTCCGCGCCGTCCAGGCGCGGGCCCAGTCGGGTCTTGACCCTCGCGAGGAAAGCCTGCTGCTCCGGCGTGAAGCCTCCGTCCCGACCGTCGAGGAGCGCCTTGATCGCCTTGAGCGGGAGGAACTGCTCGTGCTGCAACCGCTTGATGAGCTGCAAGCGCTCCAGGTGCTCGGGACCGTACCAAGCCATGTTGCGGCCGGTCTTCTCGCCCGGCGGCAGCAGCCCTTGTTGGATGTAGAAGTGAATCGCCTGCCGCTCGAGGCCCGTGGCCTCGCACAGATCCTTCATCCGCAAGCGACGCCGCGGCGCCTGGGCCGTGCTCGGGGCCGTGGATGGAGTCGGGGAGCCGGTCAGCTCGGCGCTCATGGCAGCTCCAGGGTGACCGGGGTCCGCGGCCGCGAGCAGCAGGCCAACACGAAGCCCTCGGCGCGCTCCTCGTCGCTGAGGCAGTTGGGCTCGTCCGCTCGCACCTCGCCTTCGCGCAGGCGAACCCGGCACGCCCCGCAGCCCCCCATGGCGCAACTGAAGGGCATCTCCACCCCGGCCGCCAGCCCGGCCTCCAGGAGTGTCT
>JALVDI010000619.1 GCA_027009115.1 Polyangiaceae bacterium
GTCCGCGGCGGACAATCGCCCTGGCGGCGACAGCGCTCTTCGGCGCTTTCTGCTGGCTTCTGGGCACCTTCGCCTGCGTGTTTCCTGACGACTTCGAAGACCGCCTCGAGTACTTCGAGCCCGTCTCCTCGGAGGGAGTCAGCCGAGTCTCGACGCTGATCGTGGGCCAGAACGTCGCCGCTGGTCCCGCTCGCCTGGGCGCCATCTCCGGCGACATCGCCGAGGTGGTCTACAGCATCGAGCCGCGAAGGCGGCCGTTTCTGCTCACTGGCGATATCGCTCAAGGCATCGTGAACGGAAACTACCTCCACCTTCCTCAGGAAGCGGAAGGCGAGATCCGCCACGTGCAGAGGATTGTGCAGGACGAGGTCTCCCCGCGCTGGCAGAGCTTCCGGGTCTACGACGCCGGCATCTGCAGCGCCTATTTGCCTTGGTTCGCTCTCAGAGGCTCGTTCTTCAATGGTCTGGCGGAGAGCTTCGACGCCAGCTCGGCGGTCAGCGGCGGAAGCCTCGTCCGAAGCTCCATGGGGCCCATCCTGCGGATGACCCCCCGCGCAGGCACCCGCGACCTCGGCACCGACGCCGACCGCATCCGCCTGAGCTTCGCGCTGCACGCCGACGAGCTGGCCCTGGGCAAGAACACCGGCTTCTTCGGGATCCTCACCGACGTGTTGGACCTGCGCTGCCAGGACGTCACCTTCGAGGTTGACTTGCTCGAGTTCTCCGTGGTCCCCGCCGAGCGCGCGGTGCTCTCCTTCCCGCCCATCACCGCCGACCAGAACATCCCCGAGGAGTTCCTCGACGAGTGCCCTCCTTCCAGCCCCGGGGGGACCCTGCTGCTGGGACCGGACGCGCCCGCCCGGGACTTCGTCGGCGTCGTTCACGAGGTGAACGTCCAGGTCACCGGCTGCGGTCTGGCCAACGACGATGTGGCCGACGCCTTCGCCGACTCCCTGAGCCGTTCCCTCTCGGCGTCCATCGGCCGCGGCTTTCGGGACCAGCTCCTTGTCGCCCCGGAGGACCTCGGCATCGAGGCGGTCCCCTGCGCCTGCGACCAGCAATGCAACGCCTTCGCGGCGGACGGGCCGCCGTACCCGGGCCTGCGGCATCGCTGCGTCGTCTCCCAGACCTTCCCGGAGGTCCGAGGCGTCTGCCACGTTCAACTCGAACCCAGCCGCCTCAACGTCCGCCCCGACGGCCTCGGCCTCGTCGTCCTCGACTCCTTCGACGACGTGCAGGCGGACCTGCTCTACACCGACTGGGACGGCGACGGAGTGCCCGGCGGCGACGAGGAGGTTTGGTTCTCCGGGGAGTGGCTCTGCGACGCCTCGCCGCGCATGGGTCGCATCGACTGCGACGAGCGCTGCGCGCCGAGACAAGGTGCGATCCGCTCTCCGTGCCCAGCGGATCCATCGGAGGACGACCCGTGTCGGGATTCGGAGGAGTGATGAGGCCGGGAGGGCGGGGACGCTGCCTGCTTGTCCTGGCGCTCGTGGGCTGCGCGGCTTCCCACGGGAAGGGCGGAGGCTCCGACGGGGGCGCGCTCTCCGACGGGAGCGCGAGGCGCGACGGAGGCCTCGGCGCGGACGCCGGCGACCTGCCGCTGCTCCCGCCGCACGAGGTGCGCTGCGACCTGGACCCCTCCGAGACTCCGTGCGGTCGCGTTGGGTGCTACCCGCGCTGCTGCGAGCCCGGGCCGGC
>JALVDI010000620.1 GCA_027009115.1 Polyangiaceae bacterium
TCGTCTTCCTCCGTTGGATGTGGAGCGCCGACGGGCGCTCAAGCGCGGGGTTCCGGCCCCGTCTTGCGGCCGATTTGTACCAGCTTTTCGTTCTGAATGTGGCGCGCGGCGTCGGGGTCGACGTAGTCGCTGTGGCATGACGCCTTCTTGCCCTCGTCGAGGCCGAGCGCCTTGCGGGTCTTGGAGGCGAGCCGATGGATCTCCTCCGGCGGGAGGTGTCCCCGCCGCTGGAGGATCTCCTGCTGCTCGGCGGTGAGCCCGGGGGACTTCGTGACCTTCGCGCGTTCGAACCCCGCGGCCTTGCCGCTGGCGAATTCGGTGATCTCTTTGCTGATGCGCACGGAGCACCAGTCGTGCCCGCACATCGCGCAGAAGTCGGTGTCGACGTCGAGGTCCTCGTCGTGGAGCGCCCGGGCGTATTCGCCGTCGAAGGCCAGCTCGAAGTGCTTGTCCCAGTTCAACGCGGCGCGCGCCCGGGTCAGGTCGTCGTCCCAGTTGCGCGTGCCGGGGATGCCCAGGGCGACGTCGGCGGCGTGCGCGGCGATCTTGTAGGCGACGCACCCTTGTTTGACGTCGTCTTTCTTCGGGAGCCCGACGTGCTCCTTGGGGGTGACGTAGCAGAGCATGCTGGCGCCATGGTAGGCGGCGGCCGTCGCGCCGATGCAGCTCGTGATGTGGTCGTATCCTGGAAACACGTCCGTCACGATCGGACCGAGGACATAGAACGGGGCGCCGTGGCAGACGCGCCGCTGGAGCTTCATGTTGAATTCGATCTGATCGAAGGGGACGTGGCCGGGGCCCTCGACCATCACCTGCACGCCCTTGCGCCAGGCGCGCTCGGTGAGCTCGCCGAGGGTCTGCAGCTCCAGTAGCTGTGCGGTGTCGGTGGCGTCGGCCAGACCGCCTGGCCGCAGGCCGTCCCCGAGGGAGAACGAGACGTCGTGCTCTCGCAGGATGTCGCAGATCGCTTCGAAGTGCGTGTACATCGGGTTCTCTTGGCCGTGGTGGATCATCCACTTCGCCAGCAGCGAGCCGCCGCGCGAGACGATCCCGATGAGTCGGTCTTTGACGTGCCGCAGGTGTCCTCGCAGCACGCCTGCGTGAACCGTGAAGTAGTCCACCCCTTGCTCCGCCTGGTGCCGGAGGGTCTCGAGGATGTCGTCGATCGTGAGCTCCTCGATGCGTCGGCCGAGGATCATCGAGTAGATGGGGACGGTCCCGATCGGCACCGTCGAGTTGCGGACGATGGCCTCACGGCAGGCGTCGAGATCGCCCCCGGTGGAGAGGTCCATCACCGTGTCGGCGCCCCAGCGCTCGGCCCAGCGAAGCTTCTCCACCTCGTCGTCCGTGCTCGAGGACACGGGCGACGCGCCCATGTTCGCGTTGATCTTCGTGCGGGTGGCGCGCCCGATGGCCATCGGGTCGAGCCGGTAGCGCAGGTGCGTGCGGTTCGCCGGGATGATCATGCGGCCGGCGGCGACTTCGTCACGCACCTGCTCTGGCGTGAGGTGCGGTTCACGTTCCGCCACTCGCCGCATCTGGGGCGTCACGAGGCCCAGGCGCGCGTGCTCGAGCTGCGTCACCGGGACGAAGCCTTCCGGCGCGACGGCGAAGGCCCCCTCGCGGCGCCAGCCCTCCGGGAGGAAGTCCCACGCGGTCTTGTTGCTCGGCGCCGGCATGCCGGGTGTGTCCGGCGAG
>JALVDI010000621.1 GCA_027009115.1 Polyangiaceae bacterium
CCAGCCTCCTTCGTGGACGAGCAGCACCATGTTGCCGAACCCAGGCACCTCGTCGCCGGAGTAGGCGACGATGCCGCGGGCCGCCGCGCGGACGTTCCAGCCCATGTCGCCGGCGATGTCGACCGCCAGGTGGTAGGCGCCTTCGCCGGAGCCGAAGCCACGCACGAAACGCCCGTTCGTCACGGGCCAGCGAAGGGTCCCGGGGAGGCGTCGCCAGCGCGGGCCGGCGTGCCGCACCCAGCGGCGTTCGACGTGCCCGTGCAGGAGCCGCTGAGCGACCCGCCGCGTGCCGAGGCCGAGGCGCTCCGCGCGCCGCAGGGCTCGCCGCTGCCGGGCCGAGAGCACCGGGGCGCGCTCGGGCCGGCTGCTGGCCGTGGCGCCGGGGATCCAGAGCCGCTGTCCCTCGCGGAGCCTTGCGGCGGTCTCGGGAGTGAGCCCGTTGGCGGCCATGAGCGCCGAGACGCTCACCCGAAACGCCCGCGCCAGATCCCAAATCGTCTCGCCCCGCGCCACGGTGTGCCGCAAGCCCCGGCTGCGCGTCGTCGGCTCGGGGTGACGCACCTGGGAGGCGTCGATGCCCGGGATGACGAGGGCGCGCCCCGGGCGGAGCAAGCGGACATCGTCGTCGCTGAGCTCGTTGCGGGCCATGAGCTCGTCGACGCTCTTGTCGTAGGTTCGCGCCACATCCCAGAGGGTCTCGCCTTCGGCCAGGACGTGGTAGGCGCCGTCCTCGAGGGGCGGGAGATCCTCGACGGGTGTCGGCGCGGCGCGGCGAACTTCGACCCGCTCGCGGGCCCCCGGGATGCGCAGCACCCGCCCCTTGCTCAGCCGTCGGACCTGCCGTGGGCTCAACCCGTTGGCCTCGAGGATCGCCTCGACGGGGACGCCGTAGGCGCGCGAGAGATCCCAGAGCGTCTGCCCTTCTATGAGCTCGTGCTCCACGAAAGGTTCGGGGGCGGGCGCTTCGTCTGGGGTAGAGGGCGCCCGCTCCACGGCGGGCTCGGGGGGCGGCTCCTGGCTGCCGCACGCCAGCAGCAAAGGGAGCGCGACGAGGAGCCGACGCATGAGGAGGATCTAGCCTCCCCGTGGGGGGGCCGCACGCCGCCGGCCGCCTGCGAGCTCCTGCTGGGGCGCTCCAAGCCACAAACGCTCCAGCGGACGAGCCCGCTACTTCTGCGAGAGGAGTAGCGGGATGAGCCCACTGCAGCAGGTCAGGATCAGAACCAGCAGCGCGATGAAGCAACCGACCGCCTGGTTGCCTGCGGACACCGCGCCCCGCCGAGCGACGCTCATGGGGGCCGTCGCGAAGCCGAGCGTTCGGATGCTGTCGGCCGCGTCGGTGCTCCGGTCGTCGAGGATCAAGGCCTGAGGGATGAGCTGCTCGGACTGGGGCGCCATGGCGGGCACGGCGGGGCGCACGGCGGTGCCGATCGCGACAATCTCCACGAGGCCCTGGCCGATCTCGCGGATCTGCAGCCGCGTGGACATGACCCGCTCGGCGCCAATCCGCTGCGCTTCCTGCCGCACCAGCTCCAGACAGTTCTCCCGCGCCTCGTAGATGAGCCGCGTCACCTCCGGAAGCTCACCGCGCTGCACGCTCCGAAAGAGCGCCCCGATGCCGGCGGCCACGCCCAGCGAATAAACACTGGTCGCCATCACGATCTGGTGGGGCACGTAACCGATCTTCGCGAGGTTCCAGAGCTCCTCGCCGCTCAGCTCGCTCGTCACGACCTCGTCGGGCTGCACCGGCCCCTGCGAGATCGCACTGTGAAAGCTCGCCGTACCCGTCATGAGCAGCTCCACCGTCCCCGGGCCGTAGGGCAACATGCGGATCCGGGTGTCGACGACCGAGTTCGCCCCGTAATGTGCAGCCTCCGCCCGAAGACGACTGAGCGCCGTATGGCGGATCTCGTTGTACATCGACGAGTACTCTTTGACCTCGCCGCGCGCCAAGGTTCGGAACTGCCCCATCATCCCGCGACCGAGGCCCAAGGCGTAGGCGATGTTCCCCATCGCGAAACGCACGGGGTGGTAGCCCGCGTCGAGCTGGCAGTAGAGCCCGATGCCCGAGGCCGCCGTCGAGAAGAAACGATCGCTCCCCTGCTCCGCGTGCACCCCGGTTCCCTGAGCGAGGAACTCGGTGAAACCAGCGAGCCGGCCCAGACGACTCTCGACGCCGGTCACGCCCACGGCGCCGTCACGCTGCGCCTCGGCCTCCATGCGCTGGATGGCCGCATGGCGGCCTTCACTGATGAGCGAGGTGATCTGGGTGATCTCCCCGCCGGCGAAGGTGCGCCCCATCGCCCCGAGCCCACCGGCCAGGCCGATGGACACCACGCTGTTGCCCACGACGATCTCGCCAGGCGTCAGCCCCTTCTGCGCCAGGCAGAAGATCTCGTTTCCGCTCATACCCGAGATGTGCAGCCGCGCCATCGATTCTCCTCCTCGTCGGCGCAGCCTACCCCAAATCGCGCTGGCGCCGGGCGGCCAGACGCAGCCGCGCGCCCGAGGGGGCTACCCGCCGGCGAGCGGGGAGAGCAGAAAGACCTGATCGCCGTCGTGAAGCACCCGACCTTCGTTGTCCTCCAGCGGGCAGCGCTCGCCGTTGAGCATGAGCGTGTCGCGCAGGTGCGGGCTGGCGGCGATCGCCGCCCTCATGCGGATGCCGAGCCGCTCGGCGCCCTCGAGCAGCTCACCCAGGGTCGCGCCGGGGGGCAGGCGCACTCGGCGGTCGACATCGTACCAGCCATCGCCAATGCGCCCCTTGATGACGAGGTGCACATGAATGGACGGCCCTCGGACGCGATCGAGCAGCGTGGTGACGACGCCCACCTCAGCCCTCCGCAAGGTAACCGTCGAGCAGCGCGTCGAGCCCAAGCTCCCGTGCGCGGCTGCGCCTGAGCCGGCCTGTGTCCGGGTCCCAGCGCATCGCCTCGCAATAGTCCCGGCGCAGACCTTCGAGCGGCACCCGAATACCGCGCAGCGGCCCTGCCGAAAGCAGCCCGTCGCCCTCCCCCATCATTCGCGGGTGGGGCGCGAAATCCGCCATCGTCAGGCCTTCGCGCCAATTGAACGCAGCACGCAGACACTGGATGCGCTCGCCGGCCTCGAGGAGATCCCTCTGCGTCAAGCCCCAGCCGGTGACCGCCTCGACGAGCTCGGTCCATGGCAGCCCGCCGGTCAGGGACGTGAACATGCACAGCCCCAAGCCGTTGAGCACCTGGTGCGCGTTGCTGAAGTGCGCTTGCGCCCGCCCCTTCCCTTCGTCGGAGCGCCAGCGGACGGTGGTCTCCGCGGCAGGAGCCGCCTCGGGGAGCGGGAAGGCGACGCCGAAGGTCTCCTGCCAGCTCGCGCTGCCGGCGGTGTGACGTCCCGGGGTGGGATCGGCCACGTAGGTCACACCCATCAGCGGCGTGAAGCGCGGGTCGTGGTAGGCCGGCTCCTGACCGTGAACGTGGACCGCGAAAGCTTCGCTGCCCCGCCCAATGTGCGCCGCTGCGTGCGCGACCCCATGGCCGAGCCACTGCCCGCAACCTTCACCGGTGCCCATCTTGATCGTCAGCGCCAGCGCTCCCTCGCCGTTGCCCCAGCGCATGTCGATGCCGTCGAGATCCTCCGCCGTGAGGATGCCTTTCTCGACCGCCTCGCAGACCCACCCCAAGGTCTGGCTGGAACTCACCGCGTCGATGCCGTAACGGTTGCAGGCGTCGTGGCAGGCGGTGACCAGGTCGAGGTCGTCGTTGAGCAGATTGGCACCGAAGCCACAAATCGTCTCGTAGTCCGGACGCCGCACATCCCTCAGCCCAAGCTTGTCGCTGCGCACGATGCCCTTGCAGGGCGCCGGGCAGTCTCCGCAGCTGAGCTTCTTGGTGATCATCCTGTCCACCTGGGCACCGTCGAGCTTCATCGCCTTGGTCGCGAGCGGAAACTCCTTGGTCGCAACGCCGACCCAGTTCTTGATGGGCGCGTCACCATTCTCGATGCTCAGGGCCACGGCCCCGGTCGTGCCGCGATCGCTCCAGAGCTGCCGCATCGCCGCCTGCGGCGCCTCGATCTTCAGACCCACGCGCACGAACAGACGGTAGAGCCACCCGAGCCACGCCTTCGGTGTCGCGAACCACACGAGCAGGCGCATCAGCAACCCGAGGTCGCGCCGGTACTGCTTCTGGATGGCGCCAGTCAAGCTCTTGAAGCCGCTTGGGTCCTTGAGCGGTACCTTGCCCGTCCCTTGCACGACGATTGCCTTGAGGTTCTTGCTGCCGTAGATGGCGCCAAAGCCCTGGCGGCCGAAGGCGTGGTAGCGGTCGTTCATGACCGACGCGATCTTGGAGCGGCGCTCGCCCGCGGGGCCGATCGCCGACACGCCGACCTCGCTCTTGCCGCCGTAGGTCTCCTTGAGAGCCTGGAAGGTCTCGGGGATCGGCTGCCCCCAGAGCTCGCCGGCGGGCTCGAAGCGCACCTCGTCGTCGCGGATCACGAGCACCGTCGGCCGCGCCGCGCGACCCTTCACGAGCAGCGCGTCGAAGCCCGCGCGCCGCAGGTGGCTCGCCACGGAGCCTCCCGAGTTCGAGTCGGCCCAGGTGTTCGTCAGGGGCGACTTGCCGCAGATCTGAACGCGGCCCGAGAACGGCGTGTGCGTGCCGGTGAGCAGTCCGCTGCAGATCACGAAGCAGGCCTCTGGCGCGAGGGGGTCGGCACCCGGCGGGAAATGCTTCCACAGCAAGTACGCCCCGAGCCCGTAGCCGCCCAGAAAGCGCTTGTAGATCTCTTCGTCGATCTCGTCGATGGTCCGGTGCCCCTCGTTGAGATCGACGACGAGGACGCGACCGTGGGTACCAAAGCGCTCAGCCGTCATGACGCGACGGTAGCAGCGCGCAGGCGCCGGGGGAACGCTCGGCCCCTGCCTGCCGCCGTCAGTGGGCGCCCTTCTTCGGCCGAAGCTTGGCCCCGGCGCGGACGTGCTCGTTCCACGTCGCGGGCGCGTAGCCGTTGTCGACCTCGACCATCGTGATGCAGTCCGGCACCGGGCAAACGATCTGGCAGAGGTTGCACCCGACGCATTCGCTCTCATCGACCCGTGGCACCCGAGGCTGCCCCGCCTCTGCCGGGAAGATGCACTGGTGCGCGCCGTCCTGGCAGGCCACGACGCAGTCGTAGCAGCCGATGCACTTCGCCGGATCGATCTTGGCGACGGTCTCGTAGTTGAGGTCGAGGTCGCCCCAGTCGACGTAACTCGGAAGCGCACGGCCGACGAGCTCCTCCAGACCCTCGACGCCTTGGTCCCGCATGTATTGCGTGAGCCCTTCGATCATGTCTTCGACGATCCGGTAACCGCGAAGCATGACCTCGGTGCAAACCTGAACGCTCGATGCCCCGAGCAGGATGTACTCCACCGCGTCACGCCAGTTCGTCACGCCGCCGATGCCGCTGATGGGGAGCCTGAAGCGCGGGTCGCGGCCGAGCGCGGCGACCATGTGCAGCCCGATGGGCTTGACCGCCGCCCCGCAGTAGCCACCGTTGGAGGAACGCTGGCCCACCCGCGGTTCGAGGACCATGCGCTCGATGTCGACGCCGATGATGCTCTTGATCGTGTTGATCAGCGAGACACCGTGGGCGCCCCCGCGCTGTGCCGCCAAGCCGTGAGGCACGATATCGCCCACGTTGGGAGTGAGCTTCACGAGCACTGGCACGGTCGAGTACTGCGCCACCCAGGAGGTGATCTTCTCGTTGACCGTCGGCTCCTGACCGACCGCCGAACCCATGCCCCGTTCGCACATGCCGTGGGGGCAGCCGAAGTTGAGCTCGAGCCCATCGGCGCCGGCGTCGATCGAGCGCTTGATGATGTCCTTCCACTCCTCCTCGGTCTCCACCATCAAGCTCACGACGACCGCGTGCTTCGGGTACCGCTTCTTGACCTCGTAGATCTCCTTGAAGTTCGTCTCGAGGGGCCGGTCGGTGATCAGCTCGATGTTGTTGAAACCGATGGCCTTGGTGCCCTTGTAGTGGAGTCCGCCGAAGCGGCTCGACACGTTTTGAATCGGCTGGCCGAGCGTCTTCCAGACCGCGCCGCCCCATCCATGATCGAAGGCACGCATCACCTGCTCGCCGGAGTTGGCCGGCGGCGCCGAGGCGAGCCAAAAAGGGTTGGGCGAGACGATCCCGGCGGTGTTCGATTCCAAGTTCGGCATCTCACTCTCCCTTCAGGTAGCGGTCGATGGCGTGGGCGGCGGCTTTGCCTTCGGCAGAGGCGTAGACCACCTCCGTGCCTCCATTCGCTGCATCCCCCACAGCGTAGACGCCGGGACGACCGGTCGCGCCACCCTCGCCAACCCGGATGCGACCGCGATCGACCTCCACCCCGACGAGGCCTTTCGCGAGGTCGCCGAGCTTGCCCTGGCCGATGGCCAGCAGGACCAGGTCGGCCTCCAGCTCGTGCTCGCTGCCGGCGATGGGCTGCTTGGCGTCATCGAGGGAGATGCAGCGCGCCGCGCGGACCCGTCCGTCGCCGATGAAAGCCACGGGCTGGGTGCGCCAGGCCGCCCGAACCCCTTCGAGCTTGGCGGCCTTCCACTCGTGCGCGTAGCCACTCATCTTCGCCTCGGTGCCTCGATACACGAGGGTTACCTCCTCGACGCCGAGGCCCCGCAGCTCGCGCACCGCGTCCAGGGCCGTGTTGCCGCCGCCGATGACGAGAGCGCGCCGCACACCATCGAGCTGCACGGATCCGAGCTTGAAGCGCTCGATGAACTCCACGGCGCCGAAGACTCCCTCGAGGTCTTCGCCCTCGACGCCCAGGCGGCTATCGGCGCCGAGACCAAAGGCGAGCACGAGGGCGTCGTGCGTGCCCTCGAGCTGCTCGAAAGAGATGTCCTGGCCCACGGTGACGCCGGTCTTCACCTCGATGCCACCGATCGAGAGCACCCAACGCGCCTCCGCGATCGAGGCGTCCGCCTTCATCTTGTACGGCGCGACGCCCGTGGAGTTGAGCCCACCGACGACGGCGCGCCTCTCGTAGAGGGTTACGGCGTGCCCCAGC
>JALVDI010000622.1 GCA_027009115.1 Polyangiaceae bacterium
GCGCCGGTTGCTCGCGGGCTCGGTAGGGAACGCCGCAGCGCGCGGGCCATCGGGCGCCTACGGGCGTGACGCATGGGGCGAGCATAGCAGCTCGGCGGCGGGCGCCCGGTGCCCTGTCGGGGTCTCGCGCGGTGGCCGGCGGACGAGCGCCGGGTTTGCGCCGGCCAGCTCGACAGGTGGATGGACCGAACTTGCGGACGATTGCTCGTTCACGCGAAGATGGCTCGGATGTCGGACGGGGAAGAGAGGGAGCGGTCCGACCTGTTCTCGCTGCGCCGACCCGCGGCGCCCAAAGAGAGCATCCCGCCGGTGGCGGAGGTGCTCACGCCGCCGGAGGAGCTCCGCAAGGAGCGCCTGCAGAAGGCAGCGGTCGCGGTGGTCGCCGCGCTCCTCGTCACGGCCACCGCGTACACGATTCATCACTTCGTCCATCGCGCGGCGGTGGAGACTGCGGCCCTTCGGGCGGGGGACACCGGCCGTGCCGCCGACGTTCGTGCGGCCCTCGATGCGCTGGGCGCCTCGGAGCACCCGGGGCTGCGGGCGCGCCTTCAGGCCATGCTCGCGCTCGCTGGGGAGCTGCCTCTCGGGGAGGCCCAGGCCGCCCTCGACGCGGTCCCGGCCGACGACGAGGCGGAGGCTTCGGAGCGGCTGAAGGCGCAGACCTACCTCGCGGCTGCCCGCGGCGATGCCCCGAGCGCCCTTGCCGCGGCCTCGGCGTTGATTCCCGTCGGGACGTTCGCCGCGGAGACGGCCCACGCCCGGAGTCTGGCTGCGTTCATGAGCGGGGATCTCGCCGCCGCCGTCACCGAAGCGCGGGGCGCGACGAGCATCGAAGAGCACGCCCGCGCGCCTCGCTACGTGGCTCAGCTCGCCCTGGCCCTCGAGCTCGCCGGGGAGCGTGCGCAGGCGCTGGCGGTCCTCGAGACCGCCGACGCCCCGGCGTCCCCCGCGGTGCGCATCGTTCGGGCGCGGATCGCCGCGCGAGCACGGCAGCCGGAGGCCCGCGACGAGGCCCAGGCGACCCTGGCGGCGGCCGACGCGCTCGCGGCAGAACGCGCGTGGGCGCACCTCGTCGTGGCCGATGGGCTCGCGGCTGCGGGCGCTCGGGAGGCTGCGCGCGCCGAGGCCGCCGAGGCCCGCCGCACGCCCCCGCCGGGAGACGCGCTCTTTCGTTGGCGCCTGGCCGAGGTCCTCTTGCGGGCAGACGCCGCCGACGCCGCGGCCGAGGTCGTCGACGGGCTGGAGGGGCCGGTCCCCGACGTCGCCGTCGCTGGGAGGGTGCGCGCCTGGCTCGCTCTCCACGCCGGCGACCTCCCCACCGCTGCCCAGATCCTGGACGCGGCGGGGGGTTCGCCGCCCACCTGGCTTCTTGCCGGGCTCCTTCACGAGCGTCGTGGGGCGCTGGACGAGGCGCGGGGTTACTACGATCGGGTGGCGGCGGATCCGGCCTTCGCCGTCGAGGGTCTCACCGCCCGGGCCCGCCTCGAGCTCGAGGCGGGGGACGCCGAGGAAGCTGCGCGGCTCGCGGGCCGGGCTCTGGAGCGCGCGCCGCATCACCCGGCGGTGGTCCCGGTGGCCGTGAGCGCCGCCCTCGCGGGCGGACGGAAGGCTGAGGCGCGGGAGCTGGCCGAGGCCGCGCACCAGGAGCACCCGGAGGACCTTCGGGTCTTGACCGCCCTCGTCGATGCGCGGCTCGCTGTCGGGGACTTCGCCGCCGCCCTCGAAGCGGTGCGGGCCGCCCTGGAGCGCGCGCCTTCCGACCCGGATCTCGAGGCCAAGCGAGGTGAGGCGGCGCGCGGCGGGGGCGATCGGGCGCAGGCGCGGGAGGCTTACTTGGCGGCCCTGCGCTCCCGCCGCGACCACCCCGTCGCGTTGGTCGGTCTGCTGCATCTCGATCTCGACGAAGGGAACCTCGAGCACGCCAAGGAGATGATCGACGCTCTCGAGGGAGCGGGCGTGGACACCGACGAGGTCGTCCGCCTCCGCGTTCGTTTCCTGGTCGCCTCTGCTGCGGGCGTCTCCGGCACCCGCTACGTGCTGCGCGCAACGCGACGCCGGGGCCTCCGGCGCGACCCTTCCCTTCGTCGTGCCCTCGCCGAGCTCTACCTTCAGGGCGAGCTCTACCGTCCGGCCGCCGGTATGTTCCAGCAGGCCGCGCGCCTTGGGGAGGACCGCGCCGAGATGCTCCTCGGGGTCGCGATGGCGCACGCCCGTGACGGCAAGACCAACATCGCCAACGACACGCTCGCGCAGGCCGCCGAGGCCCCGATGGGCGAAGCTGCTCCGGAGGGCGCCTCCTCGCCCATCGCCGAGCACCCGCGCTTCCTTGCGGTCCGAGCGCGCATGGAGTTGAACCTCGGCCACTTCGCCGCTGCGCGTCGCTTCGCGGAGCGGGCGCTGGCGGTCGACCCAGGCCAGTCCGAGGCGCACCTGGTCCTCGGTGAGGTCGCCCAGCGGCAGCGCCGCAACCCGACGGAGCACTGGCTGGCGGCGCTGCGCCCCCCGTACCCTCAGCCGCTCGCGGCGGCCTTGCTGGCGCGCCGTCACGGCGCCGACGAGGAGGGTTGCCGCTACGCCCAGCAGTACGTGCGCGCCGCCAGCCGGCGGGCGACCCACTACGACGGCATGGTGGGGTTGCTCGAACGCTGCGGCCATTGAAGGGGCGGGCGGTCGGCGACAGGACGCCCCAGAGGCGGAGGGCCACTCACCGTCCTCTGGCTACGACTCGACGTCTCCTGGGCCCCGTTCGCCGGAAAGATCCTCCCCTGCGGCGGGACCGGATGCCCCCAACCGGTAGCCTCGTCGTCGTGCAGCGATGCGCCCTGCTGGCCCTGTCGGCGGTGGTCTTGGGGTCCTCGACCGCCGCGGCCAACCCCGAACCTCCCGGCAACTACGACGCCCGCGTCGTGGGCATGGGCACCCTCGCGATTGCGACCATCGACAACGCCGCGGCGCTCTTCCACAACCCCGCGCAGCTCGATCAGGTCGACCGCTTCACCGCGACGGTCGTGGCGACTTCGCTCCTGGTGAACCTTCGGGCTCCCTTCGCGGGGCCTGGAAGCGAGCAAGACAGCGGGCTCATCTATGCCCCTCTCGGCTTCGTCGGCGCCGTCGGGAGGTTGCACGAGCGGGTCACCTTGGGGCTCGGAGCGTATGTTTACACGGGCTTCGGCGGCGGCTTCAGCGCCGTCGAGTGCATCGCGAACGGCGACCCCTCCGTGTGCACGGATCCCGACTCGGGCTTTCGCCTCGATCCCCCCGCCGATCAGCAGGTCTTTCTCTTCGTGACCGAGTTCGCCCTCCCGGTTCAGGTGTCGATCACCGAGCGGCTGTCGGTGGGCGTGACTTTGCGTCTGCCCTGGGCGCGGCAGGACGTGCGGGCGCATCAGGATGTCCCGAACTGTCCGCTGAGCGCGACCCCGCCGGACCCCGACGTCCCCGACGCGCCCTACGATCCTTGCTTCGACACTCCGGCGCTTCAGCAAGCGCGGCAGGAGCTGCGGGGTGTCGGCGTGCCCGGCGTGCTGCTTGGGGTGAGCTACCGCCCGACGGACCGGCTCACCTTGGCTGCCGCCTACCGCTCGAAGGTCTGGGTCAACCTCGACGGGGACACCTCCGTGCCGCTGGCGCCGGGCGCCGATCCGCTCCGCGTGCCGACGTCGACGCGCTGGTACGTGCCCCACATGTTTCGGGTCGGGGCCGCGTACAAGACCTGGAGCGATCGGATCACCGTCGGCGCCGAGTTCAAGGTACAGCTTCATCACGAGGCCAACCGCCGGCAGCGCTTCGAGCTCGATTCGCCCCTCGCTCCGGATACGGAGGCGGAGTTCCGCTGGAAGAACGTCTACCTCGGCGCTCTTGGCTTCGAGATTTGGGCCACGCCTCGCTTTGCGGTCCGCACCGGCGGGACGATCGCCCGCAGCGCCTCCCGCGCCGCCACCTTGACGCCCTTCTCGCCGCCCCCGGGGATCCAGTTCAGCGCGTATCTTGGCTTCGGGCTTCAGGCGGGGCCCCTCGACATCGACTGGGCGTTCGGTTGGGGGGGCGGCAAGGCCACGCACATCCGCGAGAACTACCCCCTGTGCTCCGATGCCGATCGCCGGACCGTCCGCGAGGGGCGCAACCGCACCCTCGTCGCTCAGGGCGGCTGCGCGGGCAGCTACGACGTGGACTCGTGGTTCCTCTCGCTCTCGGCGACCTATCGTTTCGGACGCCCGGACATCGCCGAACGCCTGCGTTCGGGCCGCGCCGGGTCGTCGTTCCGCTCTCCCTGAGGACCGTCGACGGGGAGCCAGACGACGAACGTCGAGCCTTGCTCCGGTACCGACTCGACCTCGATGCGGCCGCCGAGGAGCAGGACGAATTGATGGGTCAGGGCCAAGCCCAGCCCTGTACCGCCGTAGCGGCGCGTCGTCGACGCGTCGGCTTGAGTAAAGGGCGTGAAGAGCTTGGCGCGCTCCTTGGGCGTCATCCCGATGCCCGTGTCGCGGACGGTGAACACGACCTCGTCGCCTTCGCGCCGGGCTCCGAGGGTGATGACGCCTTCCGATGTGAACTTCGCGGCGTTGCTCAGGAGGTTCAGCAGGATCTGACGCGTCCGCGTGAGGTCGGAGTGCATGGAGCCGAGGTTCGATGTCCAGTCGCGCCGGAGCTCGTTGCTGCCCTTGGCGACCAGCGGGCGGACGGTGCTTTCGACCTCTTCGAGGAGCGCTTGCAGGTCGAACTCCTCCAGGAAGACATGCATCTTCCCCGCTTCGATCTTGGACAGGTCGAGGACATCGTCGATCAGCGCGCGTAGCTGTTGGCCGGCCGATCGGATGCGTTCGAGGTCCTCGCGGAAGGTCTCGAGGCTCGCGTCCGGATCCGTCGCGTCTTCGAGGAGCAGCTCGCTGTAGCCGAGGATGGCGTTCATCGGAGTGCGCAGCTCGTGGCTCATGTTGGCCAGAAAGCGAGACTTGACGCGGGTGGCCTCCTCCGCGCGCGCCAGGGCGCTGGCGAGGCGATTCTCCTGCGCCCGTCGCTCGCGTAGATGAGCGGCCAACTGCTGGCGGGCTCCCTCCAGAGCCGCCGCGACCTGCCGGACCTCTGCGGTGCCGGCGGAGGCGATCGGGGTGTCGAAGTCGCCGGCTCCGAAGCGTCGTGCCGCGTCCGCCAGCCGCGAGAGGTGCCGCGTCAGCCGCGCGGCGGCGATGATGATCCCGCAGAGCAGGACGATGAGAAGCAGCGTGGCGAAGAGCGCCTGCTGTCCGAGCAGACGCTCGTTCTCCTCCAGCATGCGGTCGAGGGGCGCCTCGACGCGCACCAGGGCCATGACCTTTCCGTTGCCGTCGCGTATCGGGGCGTAGGCGCGGATCCACGTGCCGTAGGCATCGTCGTGCGGAGAGACCGCCACCACCTCGCCCGCGAGGGCCCGGCGCATCGCTGGGACGTAGTCCGACGTTCGACGGTGGTAGGCCACATCCGAGCTGCTGCCGATGATCTCCATGCCTCCCCTCACGGGACGATCCGGAGCGGCGCGGATCCGCGGGTCGGCCCGGGGACGTACCCGGAGCGTTTCGATGGAGGTCGTCAGCCCGTTGGCCTCGGCGGCGGCGGCGAGCTGCCGATGGAGCCGCCGCAGCTCGGGGGGCGCGTCCTCCCAGCGCTCGAAGAACACCGGTTCGAGGTGCTCTGCGGCGCGCCGGTGAGCTGCCCCGTCGATTTGCAGCGCCAGCGTGGCGGCGAGGGTGCGGATGCGGGCGAGCTCGCCCCGCTCGGTACGGTCCCGAAGGCGCTGGCTGCTCTGCCAGAGCCCGGCGCCGACGGCGACCACCAGGAAGCAGCCGGTGACGAGCGCGAGGCGCGCCATCATGGAACGAGGCGTCAGGTGCAAGGCCATGCGCGGGTAGGTGTGGCGCGAGCGGGTGCGGTAGCATGGCCATCGTACCGCGGAGGCGCTCTTGGTGAAGATTCTGGTGGTGGAAGACGACGAGCTGAACCGAGACATGCTCACGCGGCGTCTGAAAAGGCGCGGCTTCGAGGTCGTCGCGGCGGCCGACGGTGAAGAGGCCATCGAGCGGGTTCGGAGCGAGGCCCCGGCGGTCGTGCTGATGGACATGAGCCTGCCGAAGATCGACGGGTGGGAGGCCGCTCGACGCCTGAAGAGCGACCAGGCCACGTCCGATGTGCCCATCATCGCGCTCACCGCGCACGCCATGCAGGGGGACCGCGAGCGTGCCCTCGAGGCCGGCTGCGACGAGTACGACACCAAGCCGATCGACTTCCCGCGGCTCCTTGGAAAGATCGACGCTCTGCTTCGCTGACCTGGTGCGCGGCTTCGGGCTCGCTCTTTCCCGGGAGCGCCAGCTCGCATAGCATCCCCGCAGCGATGCCCTCTCGGCTGCTGGTCGTGGACGACAACGAAGACAACCGCGACATGCTCGCGCGGCGTCTGCAGCGCCGCGGCTACGAGGTAGAGACGGCAGAGGATGGAGCGAGCGCTCTGGCGAGGATCGAGCAGGAGCCTTTCGACCTGGTGATCCTCGACATCATGATGCCCGGCATGAGCGGCTTGGAGGTGCTCGAGCGTCTCCGGAAGACCTACCCTCGGGCGGAGCTCCCGGTGCTCATGGCGACCGCCAAGAGCGATAGTCAGGACATGGTCCGGGCGCTCTCCCTCGGCGCCAACGACTACGTCACCAAGCCCATCGATTTTCCGGTCGTGCTCGCGCGCATCGAGAGCCACCTGCAGACGCGGCTTCAGGCTCCGTCGATTCCAGCGCCGGTGACGACGCTTCCGGCCGACGGGCGCGCGACGCCCGGCACGGTGCTCGGAGGCCGCTACGAGGTGGAAGAGATCCTGGGCGAAGGCGGGTTCGCCATCGTGTTCCGGGCCAAGCAGCTCTCCACGGGCCAGACCGTCGCGGTGAAGGTGCTCCGTCATCGGCGAGGGGCGGCGCAGGCGGTCGACCGCAAGCGTTTCGAGCGCGAGATGCGGACCATCGGCCGGCTTCGGCATCCCTCCGTCGTGAGGCTCATCGATTTCGGCACCTTCGAGGCGCGGGTGCGCGAAGAGGGCGCCGGTTGGGCGGAGTCGACGGGCAGTGCAGGCGTCGAAGAGACGGCTGGCGCGGCCCCGAGGACGGTGACGCGACGCCTCCCCTACATCGTCATGGAGTACGTCGAGGGCCAGACCCTGGGCGAACTGCTCCGCCACGAGGGCCCGCTGGCAGCTTCCTGTGCCGTCGAGCTGCTCCTGCCTGTCGTCTCCGCCGTGTCCGCGGCACACGACCTCCGGGTGCTGCACCGGGACCTCAAGCCGCCCAACATCGTCGTCACGCAGAGCCAGGGGCGCCCCGAGCCCAAGGTACTCGACTTTGGCATCGCCAAGCCCCTTGTCGACGGCGACGAGGGGAAGGGCTCGATCGTCACCCTCGGCGATGGGCTCCTGGGCACGCCGGAGTACATGGCGCCCGAGCTCCTCGCGGACTCTCGACACCTCGATCCGAAGGCCGATCAGTACGCGCTGGGCTGCCTCCTCTACGAGTGCGTGGTGGGTCAGCGGGCATTCCGGCGTGCGACCTTCGTCGAGCTGGTGCAGGCGATCCTGGCCGGCGACTATCCGCGGCCGCGGGAGCGCGGTGTCGAGGTGCCGGAGGGTTTGGAGGCCGTCATCGAGCGCGCGATGGACGTCGACCCGGAGCGTCGCTTCAGCTCCGTGCGGGCGTTGGGGCGCGCGCTGCTTCCCTTCGCGACGCCGGCGGTGCAGGCGCGCTGGGCGCCAGACTTCGACGTTCCTACGGATCCTCCCCCACCGCCCAAGGAGCGGTGTTCCGAGCGCAGCGCCGACGAGTTGCCGACTCGTGACCTTCAAGCCGACGCGCGTGCCGTCGAGCCGTCGGCCTCGGCCGGCGCGGCGCGGATCGGGCTGCTGCTGTTCGTGCTGGGCGCGATCCTGGCGGGTGCCGCCGCATGGATCGCCGCACGCTAGCCGCCCCCTCGGGCACCGGCGGCGCAACTGTAGGCCAGGTTGTCGCCCACGTTCTTGCGGGCCCTTCGGGCTGCCTTTGGCCGCGACGCTCTGCTGGCTTCGCGTCCGAGCCGCAGGCGACGTAGAGGTGGGTCAGGGCGACACGCGGCAAGCGGTTCGCCTTGACCGGAGCGGGGTTTTGGTCGAAGTATCCGCCTATCGGGATGAGCGGATGACGGGGCGAGTGGCCCAGACCGAGGCCCAGAGCCTCGAGGATTCGACGGGATGGTTGCATCTCTTTGGGGATCCGAGCCGCTTGCGGCTCCTCGCCCTGCTCCAAGAGCACGAGCACTCCGTCGCGGAGCTCACCAGGATCACCGGGCTGAGCCAGTCGCGGGTTTCGACGCACCTGGCGAGGTTGCGGGACGCGGGGCTGCTGCACGATCGCCGGGTGGGTGCTTCCACTCGCTACCGCATCCACGCCGCGATGCCGGCGGCGGCGGCCTCGCTCTGGACCACGCTGAAGGCGCGGCTGGTGGACGAAACCCTCGCCCGGGACGCCGAGCGACGGGACGCGCTGCTGGCGGCGCGGGAGCGCGACCGGCCGTGGCCGGAGACGGTCGCCGGCGAGATGGAGCGGCACTACTCGCCGGGCCGCACCTGGGAGGCGCTCGTGCACGGGCTCGCGGGTCTGTTGCGCCTGGGCGACGTACTCGACGTGGGCTGCGGTGACGGTTGGACGGCGCGCTTGCTCGCGCCGCGCGCGCGCTCCTACGTGGGCGTCGACCGAAGCGCCGAGCTCGTGGAGGCGGCTCGCTGTCGGGCCGCGGGTGTGCGCTTCGAGCAGGCCGATGCGCATCGCCTGCCCTTCGCCGACGCGAGCTTCGACACGGTCTTGCTCTTCCATGTGCTCGCGTACGCGGAGCGGCCCGACGAGGTCGTGGCCGAGGCGGGGCGGGTGCTGCGCGGGGGCGGCCGCGTCGTCGCCCTGACCCTCGCCGAGCACGCGCACCTTGCCCAGACCGCGGCCTACGGCCACGTGCAGCCGGGGTTTGAGCCCGAGCAGCTCGCGGCCTTCTTTCGAGGTGCCCGCTTGACCGTGGAGGAGTGCGCCGTCACCTCCCGGGAGCGGCGCAAACCCCATCACCGCGTACTGACCGCGGTGGCGACCAAGGATCGACTGCCATGACCACCGAAGAGCAACTGCGAGGCCTGCTCGAGCGGCGCATCCTCATCTTGGACGGCGCGATGGGCACGATGATCCAGCGCGCCGGCTTGAAAGAGGCCGACTTTCGAGGCGAGCGTTTCGCCGACCATCCGAGCGACCTCAAAGGGAACAACGACCTGCTCGTGCTCACTCGGCCGGACGTGATCGCCGGCATCCACCGGCAGTATCTCGAAGCGGGCGCCGACATCATCGAGACCAACACGTTCAACGCGAACGCGATCTCGATGCAGGACTACGATCAGGTGGAGCTGGCCTACGAGATGAACGTGGCCGCCGCGCGTCTGGCCAAGGAGGCGGCGGAGGCCTACGCGACGCCGGAGCGCCCGCGCTTCGTGGCCGGTGGCTTGGGGCCGACGAACAAGACCCTGAGCCTTTCGCCGGATGTCAACGATCCGGGGTTTCGGGCGGTGTCCTTCGACGAGGTGCGCGAGGCCTACGCCGAGCAGGTCGCGGGGCTGCTCGACGGCGGCGTCGACCTCCTCCTCGTCGAGACCATCTTCGACACCTTGAACGCCAAGGCGGCCCTCGTCGCCATCGAGGAGGTCTTCGCCGCAAAGAAGCGGCGCGTGCCGGTGATGATCAGCGTCACGATCACCGACCGCTCCGGGCGAACGCTGAGCGGGCAAACCGTCGAAGCGTTCTGGTACGCCATCGAGCACGCGCAGCCGCTCACCGTCGGCATCAACTGCGCGCTGGGCGCCGACGAGATGCGGCCCTTCCTGCGGGAGCTCAGCGACGTCGCGAGCACCTTCGTGCACTGCTACCCGAACGCGGGCTTGCCCAACGCAATGGGGGAGTACGATCAGGACGCGCCGACCATGGCCGGACTCATCGAAGACTTCGCGCGCGACGGTCTGGTCAACATGCTCGGCGGTTGCTGCGGTACGACACCCGAGCACATCCGCGCCATCGCGCGGGCCGCCGAGGGCAAGACCGTGCGCGAGCCCAGGCCCCGGAGCCGCCACAGCCGCTTTTCGGGGCTCGAGCCGCTCGTCATCACGGAGAGCTCGGGCTTCCAGATGGTTGGTGAGCGCACGAACGTGACGGGTTCGCGCCGGTTCATGCGCCTCGTCAAGGAGAACAAGCTCGACGAGGCCATCGATGTCGCGCTCCAGCAGGTGCGGGGCGGGGCGAACATCATCGACGTGAACATGGACGAGGGGATGATGGATTCGGAGGCCATGATGGCCCGCTTCCTCGACCTCGTCGCTGCCGAACCGGAGATCGCCCGTGTGCCGATCATGGTCGACAGCTCCAAGTGGGAGATCCTCGAGACGGGCCTCAAGCACATCCAGGGCAAGGGCATCGTCAACTCGATCAGCCTCAAAGAGGGCGAGAAGGCGTTCCTGGAGAAGGCCACCGTCATCCGGCGCTACGGCGCCGCGGCGGTGGTCATGGCTTTCGACGAGGAGGGCCAGGCGGACACGGCGGCGCGGAAGGTCGCGATCTGTCAGCGCGCCTACGCCCTGCTCACGGAGAAGGCCGGTTGGGACCCGACGGACATCATTTTTGACCCCAATATCTTTGCTGTCGCTACGGGGATCGCGGAGCACGACCGTTACGCCCTCGACTTCCTCGAGGCCACGCGGGTTCTCAAGGAGACATGCCCTGGCGCGAAGATCAGCGGCGGAGTGTCCAACCTGAGCTTTTCGTTCCGCGGCAACAACCGCGTGCGCGAGGCCATGCACGCGGCCTTCCTCTATCACGCGATCCGTGCGGGCATGGACATGGGCATCGTGAACGCCGGCCAGCTCGAGGTCTACGAGGAGATCCCCAAGGACCTCCTCGAGCGCGTGGAGGACGTGCTCTTCGCTCGCCGGCCCGACGCCACGGAGCGTCTCGTCGCTTTCGCCGAGACGGTCAAGGGTGGGGGCAAGAAGCGCGTCGAGGACCTGAGCTGGCGCGAGGGAACCGTCGAGGAGCGGTTGGAGCATGCGCTGGTCAAGGGCATCGTCGACTTCGTCGAGGAGGACACGGAGGAAGCGCGGCAGAAGTACGGCAAGCCTCTGCACGTCATCGAGGGGCCGCTGATGGCCGGGATGAGCGTCGTCGGCGACCTCTTTGGCGCGGGCAAGATGTTCCTCCCCCAGGTCGTCAAGTCGGCGCGGGTGATGAAGAGGTCGGTGGCTTACCTCGAGCCGTACATGGAGGCGGAGAAGGGCGAGGACGACGACGCCCGCGGCAAGGTGTTGCTCGCCACGGTCAAGGGCGACGTGCACGACATCGGCAAGAACATCGTCGGGGTGGTCCTCGGCTGCAACAACTACGAGGTGCTCGACCTCGGGGTGATGGTTCCGGCCGAGACGATTCTTCGGACAGCCAAGGAAGAGAACGTCGACATCGTAGGCCTCAGCGGGCTCATCACGCCTTCCCTCGACGAGATGGTTCACGTCGCCTCCGAGATGGAGCGGCAGGGTTTCGACATCCCGCTCATCCTTGGTGGGGCGACGACCTCGAAGCGTCACACCGCCGTCAAGGTGGCGCCGCGTTACCGAGGCGTCACCGCGCACGTGCTCGACGCCTCGCGGGTGGTCAACGTCGTCTCGGCGCTCCTCGATCCGGAGCAGCGCAAAGCCTTCGATGCCAAGAACCGTCAAGAGCAGGAGAAGTCGCGCCAGCTCTTCGAGATGAAGCAGTCGCGCCCCTCCCTGCCGCTGGAGATGGCGCGGGCCAACGGCTTCCGTGCAGGGCTGAAGGCCGTGCCGGTCAAACCGGCGTTCACCGGCAAGAAGCTCGTCGAGCCCTCCCTCGAGGAGATCCGCGCCTACATCGACTGGACGATGTTCTTCAGCGCGTGGGACCTCAAGGGGCGCTACCCGAAGATCCTCGAGCACCCGAAGGTGGGCCAGGCGGCTCGGGAGCTCTTCGAGGAGGGCAACGCGCTGCTCGATCGAATCGTCGCCGAGGGACTGCTGCGGCCCAAAGGGGTGTACGGCTTCTGGCCGGCGAACCGCGAGGGCGACGACCTCGTGCTCTTCGCCGACGAGACGCGCGGCGAGGAGCTGTGCCGCTTCCCCATGCTGCGGCAGCAGCTCGTCAAGCAGGGGGAGAGTCCTTATTACTGCCTCGCCGATTTCGTCGCCCCTGCCGGGACGCCGGATTGGGTCGGTGCCTTTGCCGTGACCGCAGGGCTCGGCGCATCGGAGCTGGTGGCGGAGTTCGAGGCCAAGCACGACGACTACCACGCCATCATGGTCAAGGCGCTGGCCGACCGCTGCGCCGAGGCCTTTGCGGAGCTCTTGCACGCCCGCGCCCGAGCGGATTGGGGCGTCGCCGAAGAGCTGAGCGCCGAGGACCTGGTGCGGGAACGCTACCAGGGGATCCGTCCGGCCTTCGGCTACCCGGCCTGCCCGGACCACACGGAGAAGGCGACGCTCTGGCGCTTGCTGGCGCCGGACGAGCTCGGCATCTCGCTGACCGAGCACTTCGCGATGACGCCCGCCGCGAGCGTGAGCGGCCTCTACATCGGCCACCCGGACAGCCGCTACTTCGCTGTTGGTCCGATCGACCGCGATCAGGTGGAAGACTACGCCGCGCGCAAGGGTATGAGCGTCGCGGAAGTGGAGCGATGGCTCGCGCCGAACCTCGCCTACAGCCCCGCGTCGTCGTCCTGAGGCCTGGCAAGCGGGTCGAAGCGCACGGACGCGGCGCGGATTCGCTTGCGACGCGTTCGGGTCGCCACGACCGCCAGGGCGACGAGGGGACCGACAAGCGCCGCGACCAAGGGCGGGAGCGCATCGAAGCGCTGCCGGAGCAGGAAGGCGCCCACGGCGCCCACGAGCGCGCCCACGGCGCCCCACCACAGAGCCTCGGGGAGTTGGGCGCGCCGCCAGCGGCGCCAGCGGTCGGGGGAGGTCGCGCCGCATCGCGGGCAGGGCGCGAGGTCGACGGTGCTCAGCGCGTCGTTCCAGGCGCGCCGCTCGGCGGCGTCGAGAGCGCGGGCCGCAGCGTCGTTCTCCTGGGCGGTCGGGGCATCGGTCTCGACGTAGCCCTCGCCGACGACGTCCGCCATCCCTTCGTAGCCGCAGGCCTCGCACTCGTACGCCAGCTGGGTCTCGACGGTGGTCGACGCCTGATAATGACGTAGCGCCATCGTCAGAGCTCCCACTCCATGCCGAAGATGCCGTGGTCGAGGTAACTGCACGGAGCCGGTTCGGCGCCGTTGGGGCTGCCGTCGTCTCGGCGGGCGCCCCCGCAGCTCCACTGTCCCCGGGCGTTGGCGACGCGCCCGTCGAAGACGACCCAGTCCGGCAGCAGGTCCGGCAGAAAACGGGCGCGCCAGGTGCCCAGGGGGGTTGTCCCCGCGAGCACCACGACGCTGCGGCCGGGGATGTCGGGGTTGGGCGCGACGAAGGCGGCTCCTACCTCGGCACCACGGTGGACGCGGCGGGCCCGCACGGCACGTTCCTGTTCGTCGTAGCGGATGGGGAGCTGCGCGTGCCAGCGGGCATGCAGCGCGTTGGACCAGGGTGGGCCGACGAGCACCAGGTGCGCGCCCGCGATCATCTCGGCGCTCACGTCGACGTCGTCGACGATGGGGTAGTGGACGTCCACGCCCCGTGGGCGGGCCCAGTCTTCGGCGACGAGGCGGTTGATGAAGGTGTGCCGTGGGTCCTGCGTGCCGACGACGAAGACGACGCGGTCGTGGAAGATGTCGCGAATGGGGCCGGAGGCGCCGGGCTGCTTTCGCTCGCTCGGGTCGATGGCGCCGAGCTCCCAGGCGTCTCCCACGCGACGGATCGACAGAGGCATCGGACCGCAGAAGGTTTGCCCGTCCACGGTGGCCGTCAGGGAGCCTTCGACCCCGGGGACGTCGAGGAAGCTGAGGCCCGCGACTCCCTCGGTTTGGGCGTGCACGACGCCACCAACCAGCCGTGCGTCGACCTCGGCGAAGGCGTCGGGTCGCTCCCGCGCGTCGATGCGCACCCAATCGCTTCGGTTGGTGCGTTCGCGAGCCGTCCGCAGCCGCACGTGCCGAGGCCTGGCCGGTCGCCGATGGCGGCGCATCCAGGCGAAGATCGCGCCCTCGGCGTAGGTCTCCGTCCAGACGTTGTGGCCCAGGGGCGGCTCCCGTAGCTCAACCTCGTAGCCGAGGGCGCGCAGTCGCGTCGCGAGCGAGCGTGTCCAAGCCAGCGGGCGGTCGCGGGTCCCACGCACCAGGAGCATCGGGATGTGCAGCGCGTTCTCGGCCCAGTCCACGTCGCTTCGGCGCGCCTGCAGGAAGCGCTCGACCTCGCTGAGCCCTTCGTGGTGGGTGTCTTCACGCACCCGCTGATCGTGGTAACCGGCGAGGGCTGCGGCCGCCGCGAAGAGATCGGGGTGCCTCAGGGGCAAGTACACGGCACCCGTTCCCCCCATGGAGCCGCCGGTGATGTAAACCCGCCGGGGGTCCACGCGCAGCCGGCGGCGGACGTCCGCCAGTGCTTCGAGGACGTCGGTCTCGCCCATGTGCCGGTACATCGCCTGACCGCGGCCTTGGGGCGCGACGACGATCATCGGCCCTTCGGAGGGCGCAGCGCCGTGGCGCCCATGGGCCCGCAGCGTCTCGCCGTGCTGCCAGTCTCGGGAGAGGCCAAAGGTGTTGCGGAAGTAGTCGCCGGCATTGCCCTTGAAGCCGTGCAGGGTGACGAGAAGCGGCCAGGCGCGCCGGCCACGATAGGCGGGCGGGACGAAGAGCTCGTAGGGCTGCGCGCTCCCGTCGATCGCCGAGAGGTGCGCCATGCGCTCGTAGCCGTGCAGAGCACGGAAGGGGTCGACGCCTCGCTGCAGCGCGCGGAGCTTGGCCCGGGTGTCGCGGACCAGCCAGCGACGCCACCGCCGGTCCGGGTCGCCGTCGCGCAGCACGCGCGCCATCTCTTCGAAGCGCCACTGCATCGGTCCTCGCGCGTCGGGGCCGAGCGACGCCAGGCGCGGTTTGAGCTGCGCCATGGTCCGCAGAAGCGGCCTGTCCATGGCCAAGGTGCGGCCCAGAGGGACCGCCTCGTCGTCGAGACGAAGCGAGGCGCGCAGCGGGCCCCGCTCTGGGACGGGCAGCGAACGCAGGAGCCCCGGGTCGCCGGGGGAGAGGGTTCCTTGGTCGTCGTCCCATGCGAAGGGCACCGGGCGGCGAAGGCCGCCGGCGGGCGCGTGGACGTGGACCTCGAGGGTGGGCGCTCCGTCCTCCCCAAGGGTGGGGCGCTCGTCCACTCGGAGCGCGGCGCGCGCGACCGCGCGAGGATCGGGAACCTCGCCGACGCTGGCGCGCACGCGGCCGAACCCCGGCGCGAACCCTTCGTCGAGGAAGCGCAGCCGCAGGTGGGGTCTGCGCCGCGGCACTCCTCGGCGAGCTTCGGGGATCCGCACCCGAAGCACGAGGCGATGCGGCCCCGGGCTGAGGGGCAGCGCCAGGTGCCAGTCGTCGGCCCGGTCGCGGCCCCGCGCAAAGGTGCCCAAGAGTGCGCCATCAAGGAAGGCGCTCACCTCGCCGCTCACGCCCAGGAAGGCGTGGAGCGTCGTCGGCGACTCGGCCGTCAGGACCAGACCGAGGTAGAGCACGCTCTCGCCCCGGGAGCGCCACTCGTCGAGGGGGAGGCGGGGCTCGGCGCTCACGACGACCTCGCCGTCGCGGCGCGGGTCGAGGGCGAGCTCTTGGCTGGTGGGCAGGGGTGCGCGCGCGGCCGCTACCCGGCGCAAGGTCCCCACCCAGCCTTCGGGACCGGCGGCGACGAGGTCTTGCGCGAGGGCCAGCGAAGGCACCGCGACGAGAAGAGCGACGAGGACGGGGCGCACCGGCCTCAACGTATCGGACGGCGGCGCCAGCGTCCCCTTTCTCTCGGGCGTGGTGCGTTCCGTCCTCGGTCACGCCGAGATCGCCGCCGGGACCTTCGGGCAGAGGCTGCGGCTGGCGCGCTTCGTAGCCGAGGCCCTCAGGGCGATGCGTCGTGCGCCTTCGCTCCCGCGCGCGGGTGTCGGGCGACCCATCGCGCCGTGAGCACGCCGGAGAGGAAGCCGAAGAGGTGACCCTCCCAGCTCACTCCCGACTGGCCGGGCAGGACGCCATAGAGGAGGCCGCCGTACATGAGCAGGACGAAGGTCGAGACGAGGAGCGAGCCGACCCTGCGTTCGAACAGCCCCATCGACAGGAGGTAGCCGAAGCAGCCGAAGATGACGCCGCTGGCGCCGATGTGGACCCCCACGGGGCCCAGTAAGTCGCCGAAGAGCCAGACGCCGAGGCCTCCGAGGAGCGTCGAGGAGGCGACGACGAGGAAGAACTCGCCCTTGCTCCGCATCAGGATCATCGCGCCGAAGAAGGCCAGCCACACGCTGTTGGCGGCGAGGTGCGCGAAGCCGCCGTGCAGCAGGGGCATCGTGAGCAGGCCCTTGAGTCCGCTCAGGCGGCGTGGGACCAGACCGTAGCGGTCGAGGGCGCCGCCCAGGAAGAAGTCGACGATCTCGACCAGCCACATGGCGCCGAGGAGTCCCAGCAGGATGAGCGCGGTGGATCGGAGCTCGCGGCGGAGCGGGTCCCGGCTGGATCCGAGGGGACGTCGTGCAGGCTCAGCCATCGCTCTTCAGAGGTAGCAGCTCAGCCGCCTGGGGGCGGCTCGAGGGTGCATCGGGCGCAGGCGAGTCGTCGAGGGCGTCGTCGACGTCGACCTCGATGCCGGCCATCGCGAGGAGCCTCAGGGCGTTGCTCGTCCGCACGACCCCGGGGCGGAGCCGGTAGTCGAAGACCATCTCGCCGTCGCGTAGGACGTCGGTGAAGTGAACGTTCACGACTCTGCCGGGCAGCTCGTGCTCGAGGTCCGCCAGGGCGATATCGTGGGTCGCGGCCAGCCCGCTCGCCCCGCGTTCCAGCAGGTGGCGGAGGATGGCGCGCGCCCCGATGTGCCGGGCGCGGGCGTTGGTGCCCCGGAGCAGCTCGTCGAGGAGAAAGAACACGGGCGGGCGGCCGGCGGCGTCCTCGACCACGGTCCGCAGCTTCATCAGCTCGGCGTGGAAGTAGCTGGCCCCGCGCTGGAGCGAGTCGTCGATGCGCATGCTGGCGCGCAGCCGCACCGGCGAGGACCGCAGCGATCGCGCGATCACGGGGCCGCCGGCGAAGGCGAGGGCGACGTTGAGGCCGACGGCGCGCAGCAGCGTGCTCTTGCCCGCCATGTTCGAGCCGGTGACGATGAGCACGGAGCCCGTCCGAGGGAGTCGCACGTCGTTGGCGACGCGGGCGTCCGGGGGCAGGAGCGGGTGCGCCAGAGCTTCCGCCGCGAAGGGAGTCTCGTCGGCGAGGAGCTCCGGAAGGGCCGCGCTCGGATCCTGGTGCAGCAACGTCGCCAGGCCGCAAAGCGCTTCGAGCTGGGCGAGGGCTTCCAAGGCGTCTCCGAGGCCCTGGCCCACCTCGGCGTTCCAGCGCTCGAGGCGCAGCAGAACGTGCAGGTCCCAGAGGGTCGCGAGGTTCACCACGAAATGGATCGGGAACTGCGTGTGGAACTCCGCGAAGCCGGCCCAGCGATCGAGCCGCGCCATGTAGCGCGACGGGGGCCTGCCGCCGATCTCCATGCGCTGCTTCAGCTCCTGGAGCAGCGGAGCCTTCAGCTCAGCGCCCTCGACGTGCACGAGCATCCGCTGGAAGGCTTCGGCGTAACCGCGCCGCGCGGCGATGAGCTGGAAGGCGTCGACGGCACGGCCGCCCAGGCTCAGGGCCAGGAGCGACTGGGCCGCGAGCGCGAGGACCCAACCGAAGGAGGGGACGAGCCCGGCGGAGGCGGCGGCGTAGAGCCCCAGGACGAGGAGCGGTGAGGCGTGGATGAGGTAGACGAGGCCCGAGCCGAGAACCAAGGGCGCGCGCCGGGTGAAGGCCAGGAAGGGCGAGCCGTCGAGCTTGTCGTGACCTTGGGCGCGGCCGCCGCACGCTTCGAACGCCGAGCGGAACTCGACGGCCGGCGCCAGCTCGCGGACGGCCTCCTGCCGCGCGACGATCGCCTTCAGAGGGGCCGGCGCACCGAGCCAGCTCGACAGGAGCTCCTCCCCGCGCCTGGTGCGGCTGACGTCGAGGCGCTGCTGCAGCGAGCCCGGTCCGACGAGGTCGATGTCGACGGCGTAGGGGTGGTCCGGCGGCAGCGAGCCGGCCGGCGGGAGCTGGGACCACTCCCCGCGGAGCCGCCGAAGGTGGCGCTCGTGGACCGCCCGATGCGCTTCGGCGGTGCTCTGGGCGGCGAGGACCTTGCCGTGTGCGAGGACGAGGACGGCAAAGGCCACGAGGCTCGCGCCCCCGCCGAAGAGGAGCGCAGCGCTCTGCTGGCTGATGCCGGCACCGCCGAGGACGACGGTGGCAAGGAAGGCCGTCAGGCGTCCCAGCGACAGGGTCCGGGCGCGCGCGTCGAGGCGCTCGACCTTGGCGTCCCAGTGGGCGCGCAGGCGCTCGTGCTGTTCGGTGGGGCTCACGGGGGGACCGTACAGTACATCTCAACAGCGATCGCCGATCGATCCGTGGACTGGGCCGGTGGCTTGTCCGCGAGGCGAGGGAACGCCGAGCATTCTCGAGGGGAGAGGATGGCGGCAGGGGGCATGCGCAGGCCGCACAGGGGCGCCGAGGGATCATGAGCCGTGCTCCAATGCAGGGACTGGGGAGGAGAAAAGGCCGGCCCGCGGGTTGGCATGTCCGCAAGCGTGGCGATAGGTTGCGAGGCAATGCTTGAAAAGACGTGCTTGCTTGAGGCCTTCCGCTGGGGGGCTCTCCTTTTGACTTCGCTTGCGGTTGCGGCCTGTGGTGACGATGACTCCGTGGCGTCCGATGCGGGCATGGACGCTCGCGTGGCGGATGGGGGCGGCAGCGACGGGGCGACCTCGGACGGCGGCATCGATGGGGCGACCGGCGATGGCGGCCGCATCGACGGGGCGACCTCGGACGGCGGCACCGACGGGGCGACCGGCGATGGCGGCGGCATTGATGGGGCGACCGGCGATGGCGGCGGCATTGATGGGGCGACCGGCGATGGCGGCCGCAGCGACGGGGCGACCGGCGACGGGGGCGCGACCGCCGACGGCGGAGGCGCGTGCGCGACCAACCGGGACTGCGAAGCGGGGACGTACTGCCAGAGCGCGAGCTGCGGCGCGCCCGGAACCTGCGAGGTGCAGCCGGGGGCGTGTCCGTTGTTCTTCGACCCGGTGTGCGGCTGCGACGGGACGACCTATGGGAACGCCTGCCAGGCCGCGATGGCGGGGGTGTCGGTGGCGTCGATGGGGGTGTGCCCGTGCACGAGCAACCGGGACTGCGAGGCGGGGACGTACTGCGCGACAGGGAGCTGCGGAGGGTCGGGGAGCTGCGAGACGCAACCGGCGGTTTGCCCGGCGTTGCTGACCCCGGTGTGCGGCTGCGACGGGACGACCTACCAAAACGCCTGCTACGCGGCGATGGCGGGGGTGTCGGTAGCGTCGCCGGGCGCGTGCGCGTGCGCGAGCAACGCGGACTGCGAAGCGGGGACGTACTGCCAGAGCGCGAGCTGCGGCGCGCCCGGAACCTGCGAGGTGCAGCCGGAGGTGTGTCCGCTGTTCTTCGACCCGGTGTGCGGCTGCGACGGGATGACCTATGGGAACGCCTGCCAGGCCGCGATGGCGGGGGTGTCGGTGGCGTCGCCGGGGGAATGCCTGTGAGCACCCCCCGTGGCCCGCGCTCCGTCTCATGCTAGCGTGTGTGCATGAAGAGGGTCTTGCTTTGGGTCCTGGTGGTGGCTACGAGCGCGGCGTGCGGCGGTGACGACGACGGCCCGGACCGCGACGCCGGCGGGGTGGACGCCGCTCGCGATAGCGGCGCGACGGACAGCGGCGCGACGGACAGCGGCGCGACGGACAGCGGCGCGACGGACAGCGGCGCGACGGACAGCGGCGCGACGGACAGCGGCGCGACGGACAGCGGCGCGACGGACAGTGGCGCGACGGACGGCGGCGCGACGGACGGCGGCGCGACCTGCGTGGCCAACGGCGACTGCGACCGCTCTCAGTACTGCGCTGGCCCGAGCTGCGACGGCCCCGGAGAGTGCCTGCCGCGTCCCCGGCTCTGCCCAGACGTCTACATGCCCGTGTGCGGCTGCGACGGGATGACCTACAGCAACAGCTGCCACGCTGCGGCGGCCGGAGTTCGGGTGGCGAGCGAGGGAGCCTGCGGCGACGACTGCGCGTTCGGGCCGCCCTCGCGCGGCTGCTGCTTCGACGACCTCGACTGCGCCGACGGAACGGTGTGTCGCGGCGAAGTCTGCGCCCCTAGGGGTGCGGGCACCTGCGTGGCGCCTCCCAGGGCCGGGAGCTGCTGGGACGACACGGACTGCGGCCGGGGCGAGGTCTGCTCCGGTCACAGCCGCTGTCCCTGCGGAGCGATGTGCTTCGTCCGGGATCGACCGGGCACCTGCGTGCCGGACGGCCCGTGATGCGCGCAGGGTTGTTCGTCCTCGTGGGGCTGCTCGGGTTCGGGTGCGGCCCCAGCACGGGCCCTGAGCCGATGGCCTGTGCTTCTTCGGGCGACTGCGCCACGGGGCAGCGCTGTGTCAACGGCGCCTGCGTCACTGCGCCGGACGCATCCGCTCCTGCGGACGCCGCCGCCGACGTGAGCATGACCGACGCGAGCTTCCCCGACGCAGCCGCCGATGCCTCGGACGCGGCGCCAGCCGATGCCGCCGTCGGCTGCATGAGCGGGGCCGACTGTCCGCCGGGGGCCTTTTGTGACGGCACGTCCTGCGGCGGCCCCGGAGAGTGTGCGCCGCGCCCCGGCGGTTGCCCCGACGAGGACGCGCCCGTGTGCGGCTGCGATGGGATCACCTACGCGAGCTCGTGCGAGGCGTCGGCGGCGGGGGTCCGCGTGTCGAGCATGGGCACCTGCCCCTGCACGACCAACACCGACTGCGCGA
>JALVDI010000623.1 GCA_027009115.1 Polyangiaceae bacterium
GCCGTCTGTTTCTGTGATTCGGGTTACCACCCCGACGGACTCACCTGCGTGCCCAACGCGATCGGCCCCGACGCCGCCGTCGACGCCGGTGGTGACGCCTCGTCCAACGGCATGCGAGACGCTTCCGGCGACGCTCCAGCCGACGCGCAGACCGACTCGGGGCCCCCGTCGCCACCCCTCTTCGGCGCGCGGCCCGTCGCGCCCAGCTCGCCATCCGACGGCACCCTCTTCGCGGCACCTGACGGCACAGGTGACGCATGCTCCATGGACGCGCCGTGCTCCGTACAGACCGCGGCCATCCAGGCCGACGCCGGCGACGTGCTCTTCTTACGGGACGGAGTGTATTCGCTGACCGACGTCCTTCGGTTTCGCGGCGAGGGCGCCTCCGATGCGCCGATCGTCGTGGAGTCGTTTCCGGGTGAGTGGGCGATCCTCGACGGGGGCTCCGTGCCGCTGACCGCGCGTTCCGCGGTCTATGTCTACGGGCGGTTCTACCGCCTGCGTCGACTCGAGATCCGCAACATGACCCGCCAGGGCGTGTTGATCATCGGGACCGACAACCGGCTCGAGGGACTGGAAGTTCACCACAACCACCTGTCGGGGATCCAGGCTTCCTTCAGCTACGACCTGCCGTATGGCGAGCGCGCCTCGCGCAATACCATCGTGGACTGCGTTGCGCATCACAACTTCGACGAGGGGCGGGACCTTCCGGGATTCGCCAACGGGGGCAATGCGGACGGTATCAGTATCTCGAACGGGATCGACAATCGTGTCGAGCACTGCACCGTGTACATGAACTCGGACGACGGTGTCGACGCCTGGCGATCGATGAACACCTCCATCGCCTTCGTCCTTTCCTACGAGAACGGGCTAGCCGACGGCAACGGAAACGGTATCAAGGCAGGTGGGGAGATGCCATCGGCGAACACACTCGTCGAACACTGTCTGTCGTACGGCAATCTTCGAGACGGAGTGGTGTACAACGGCGGCGCAAACGTGACGTTCCGGTACAACACGGCGTACAACAACGGCGTCGTAGGTTTCGAACACGGTCACGACACCACCTCCGAGCGGAACCTCGAGTCCGGCAGCGGTATGACACCAGCGAACGGTCGGGGCGAGCAGCGCGAGAACTCCTGGCAGCGCGGTGGCAGCGTGACCTTCGTGAGTGAGGTGCCCGGGTCGCCGGATTTTCTCCGACCTTCACCCGGTGGAGGGTTTGAAGACATCGGTGCGTATGCTGGACTTTGAGATCGACGCGGGGGAATTCACGCGCGACCGCGTCCGTAGCCGCGTCTGGTCCAGGGAGGAGCGGTGAAGCTGCATGCGCCAATCGACAGTTCCTCTCGCCCTGGAGCGGCTCGCTCGAGAAGATCAGGTGGTTGACGAAGCCGTTCGTGGTGGGGGCCTCGCACTGCGGCGCGAGGCTCGGGCAGCGGTCGCGGTCGGAGCAGCGTTTCTTGTAGCTCGACCAGAACAGCTCCTTGCCGCTGCGGACTCCCGCCATCGTCGTCCCGTCGGTAACGAGGATGGTGAGCAGCGCCTTGCTCTCGTCGCTCTGGCCATCGCAGAGTTCGCGGACGGTGCGGCCCTGCCTCCCTGCGGCCCTGCCTCCCTGCGGCGCCCGCCGGGGCACCCCCTGCGGCACCCCGACGGCGGCCCCCGACGGCGGCCCCACCCTGCGGC
>JALVDI010000624.1 GCA_027009115.1 Polyangiaceae bacterium
CTCTTCGATGCGCCAGATGCGATGCCCGGAGGCGACGTAGAGCACGTCGCCGTCGGCGACCACACCCGAGGCATGCGAGAGCTGTAGCGGAAGCTCCGGCGCGACGCGATCGATGAGGAGCGGGTAGGCCCTCGCCGTGCGTCGACCCCCGGAGCCTTCGAGGAGGGTCTGCCCCAACGACTCGAAGCGGTGCTCGGCGCTCAGGGTGAGGCCGAGCAGGCCCGAGGTCCGGGCGTCGTCGAGCTGCAGCATGCCGCGGACGTTGCGCCAGACCGTGAACTTGCGGCGCGTGCGGTTCGCTTCGAGGTCGAAGTCGCCCTCGAGGCCAAAACGGCGGCGATCGAGGTTGGGCAGATCCCCTCGACTCGGCCCACGCGAGCCGCGATAGATGGCCGGATACACGTAGCCGACGCGCAGCAGGTACGGCGCGGGCCCTCGGTAGCGCCGGCCGTAGCGGTCGAGGCCATCCCAGGTGATCTCGACGACTTGATTCGGTGCGGGGTCGACCGTTTCGCGGTACACGCGACCGGCCACGTGCAGCTCGACTTGGACCCGTCGGAGCGACGACGGCACCGCGTCCGGGGTGACCTGCAGGCGCATCGTGCGGCTGCCCTGGAAGCCGAGCTGCCGGTCGCTGGCGTAGTGCAGCGTGAACGGCGTGCCCACGATGGGGATGTCTTCGCCGAGGGCACGGCGCTCGACGCGGATCTGCGAGCCGGGGTGGCAGCTGTCTTCGAAGAAGGCATCGAGGCCGAGGAGCGCGAGGAAGGCGTCGATCCAATCGTCGGGGAGCCCGAAGGGCCAGTTGAGGTCCCACACGGAGAAGTGCGTGACGGCGACGCGCCAATAGGTGCCGGGGCCGCGGGAGGCGACCATGCGCCGCTCTTCGTCGGTGACGCCGAGCTCGGCGAGGAGGGTCGCGTCGTCTTCGAGGCCGTCGCCGGTCACATCGAGCACCGCGAGCCCGTCCTCGACGCGGAGGATCTGCACGACGAGGCCGTCGGTCTCGGGGACCCACGCGCCGGCGTCGCGGTCGTAGCTGCCGACGGGGATGGGCTCGCCGACGGGGAAGCCGAGGAAGTTGTCGAGGTAGAGCGGCACCGGACGGTCGAACCGCACGTCGCGGCCTTCGTCGACGCTGAGCTCGACGGCGTAGGTGTACGCGCTCGATTCGGGCAGGGTGCCGGGCATGCGCTCGGGACCGAGCTCGCCTTCGGTCAGCTCGCGGGCGCGGAAGGTGAGGTGCTCGCGGGCGACCCCGTCCACCGTGGCCGTGACGCCGGCGGGGAAGAGGACGCTGAGGGTCCGTTCTCCGTCGCTGTCGCGCGCGGTGGACTCGGCGATGCCGCCGGCTGCGGTGTCGATGGACGTGGGCGCGCCGGGCTCGACCAACACGACGTCCGGCGCCTCGGTGTAGGTGCCGGCTTCGACGGTGAGGGTGCGCTGCGATTCGATCCTCCCTTCGAAGGTGAAGCGCAACGTGAGCAAACGAGCGCCCACCGCCAGGTCGTACGCGCCGTCCGTGCGCGAGAGGGTGGAGCCGAGCTCCGGGCGGCCGAGGACCTCGATGCGCGCGCCGGGCAGCGGGTCGCCCCGCTCGTCGAGGACCCGACCCTGCACGACCCCGACCGGCTCGTCGTCCAGCGCGCCCGGCGCGACGTCGCGTTGCAGCGGCGCACAGGCCCC
>JALVDI010000625.1 GCA_027009115.1 Polyangiaceae bacterium
TGCATACCGCGCCGTCGGAGCGGCCTCCGTCCGGGCTCGAAGCGTCCGAATCGCCGGCATCGGCCGCGTCGACGCACTCGCCGTCGACGCAGCGCTGGCCGAGCAAGCAGTCGCTCGCCATCGTGCATCGGTCGATCTCACCGCCGCCCCCGCAGTCGCACGCCACCACCAATGTCAGCCACGCCATCCAAGTTCGCATGCCGTCAGGGTACCCCAGTTTGGGCCTGGGGCTCGGGCGCCGGCCGAAGCACCGGCGGCGATGGACTCGTATGGGAGCAAGCGCGCGGCCGAGAGCACGCCCCTGCGCGGCGCATCGCCTCGACGATCTTCGAGGTCTCCTCGCCCGACACCACTGAGGCACCTTCGCGACCGCGATCCATCACGGTCGATGGGTCAACGGACGGTCAGCGTGTCGCGGGCGTCTTTCCAGCGTATCTCGACGTGGTCGTAGCCGAGGGAGTGCACGAGGCTTCGGATCGTCGACGCCGCGTTCGTTCGTGCCCGATCGAGGATGCCGGCCTCCAGCGCGCTCTGGCGCAAGGTGCGCTCCGCCTCCCGGCGTGCTCGCGTCTCCAGGTGCGCGTCTCGCCTCGCGAGCAGACTCGTCTCGCGGGTGTGGACGTAGGTCCGATCGTTGTCCAGGCGTGCCTCGAAGACCTCCGGCGGCGGCAGAGTCAAGATCGCGCGTCCCGCCTCGGGTTCGATGACGATGTCGCCGTCGTCCATACGCGTCAGGTCGACGCCGGCTGTCACGTCGCCGGCGGCGACCAGCAGCAGGGCGTCCTCGACCTCCAGCAACCCGAAGACCCGCTGTTCCTGTCGGAGATCGAGGACACGCTCGACGTGGTAGCTGGCCGTCTGGAGGCGGGCGAGGTCGCGCACCGCGACCACGACATCCGGGCCCGACCGGACGGTCTCGACGATCCGCTCGGGGGGATCCGTCGTCGGAGCCAGAAGCCGGTAGGCGAGGGCGCCAACCAGCACGCCGACGGAGACGAGAGCGAAGACGAAGACCCAGCCGAGGGCCTGGAGCGCCCCGAATCGGTCGCCGGTTCCCCGGCCGTCCTCGGCCGCCGCGGCTTCCTTCGCGTCCCGCGCGATCGTCTTCGGACGGTCCTGGGCGCCGGGGTCGATCGGCGCGGTCGAGGTCGATTCGTCGGATTGCTCGGCCATCGTCGTGGGCTCCCGGAGGTGGGACGCTCCTCCCGGCCAGGCGGCTCGGGGGGCAAACTCTTGCCATCTACGGTACTCTTGGCTGGGGTCCTGTGAAAACGACCCGCGTTCGGGAACGAGAGGCTACATGCGCGCGTGCAACTTCGAGGCGGGGTACGGTCGGTGTGAGGGCACCGGTTGCGTCTCTGAGACCCTCCACAACGAGTGCGGCGGGCGATGGTGCGCCGAGCCGAGCGTCTGCAAGCCCTGCGACCCGACGACCCGCGGCGCTTGCGTGGGCGGTTCCTGCATGGGGTCCGGTGTGGGCTGCGTCAACGACTCGATCCCGGAGGAACGGACCATGGGTGGCGCAGAGCGGATTGCCAACCCTGGAGGTTGCCGATGAGGTCTCTTGGTTCGAATAGGCGCCGGTTGGGTCCCGACGAAGAGGGACTGAGCACGGTGGAGTACATCATCATTCTCATCTTGATCGCGATCATAGGGATCACGGCCTGGAAGAACTTCGGGGAAGCCGTCGAGTACAAAGCGCGCAGCGCGACCACCGACATCAACACGCTCGGTGGCGGCTCCTGAGCTCCTGTGCTCGCGGGCGCAAAGCCGTGCTATGAGCGGCCATCATGCGCACAGGGTTGCAGGCGCTTGGCGTCATCCTCGTCCTATTCGCCGGGTTGCTGCTCTTCGATCACTACCACGTCTTCCGCTTCGACCATCCGCTGACGAAGTGGACGCTCCAGTGGGGGCGTGAGGCGGCCTGGGTGATCCGCGGAGGCATGCTCGTGCTCGGGCTCTGGCTCGTCTTCATGACGCCCCGCGGCGACGACTGAGCTCAGCTCGGCGCGGGCAGTCCGCCCCCAGAACCTCTCCCCGCGCCTGCGCGGCGCATCGCGCATCGGGCATCGAAGCGCTTCCATACTTCCTCGCGCAGGCGCATGCAGCGATGTGCACCTTCGCCAGCGTGATCCAGTAAGCGCTGCATGAGCCCCGTGCGGGGTTCGTGCAGCGGACACGTGATCCATCACGGGCGGTACTGGCGTCGACGGCTACAGCCCATCTCAACCGCGATCGTCGATGGATTCGTGGACTGGGCGGGGCCGGTGGCGCATCCGCGAGCGGAGGGAACGCCGAGCCATGTCGAGGTGAGAGGATGGCGGCAGAGGGCGTGCGCAGGTCGCACAGCGGCGAAGGGGCTTGAGATGGGCTCTAGCAGCGGCCGCGGAGGCCCAGGCTCGGCTGGTCTTCATAGGAACGAGGCGGTGCCGGTCCGGGCGTCCAGCCGCGTGCGGGCTCCAAGGGGCAGCGGGCGGTTGCGGCGCCCATGGCCGCTCGCCACGCCGCTCAGCACGACCCGGTCGAGGGAGCCCAGGCGATCGGCGAGCACCCGCTGCACGTCCACCTCGTGTTTGCCCACGCAGCCGGTGAACTCGCCGAGGAGTACACCGTGGACGCGTTCGAACCAACCCGCATGCCGGAGGGTCGTCAGCATCCGGTCGACGCGGTAGGGCGCCTCGGCGACCTCTTCGAGGAAGAGGATCGCGCCCGTCAGCGGTGGTTCGTAGGGCGTACCGACGAGGGACGCGAGCACGGCGAGGTTGCCGCCCACCAGGTGTCCCTCGGCGGCACCTTCGCGCCCCAACGAACTTAGCTCGCCGATCGGTGGGTGGGTCCCCTCGAGGGCCGCGACCCATTGCGCTCGGGCCAGGTCGTCGGCGGCGCCCAACCACGCGACCATCGGTCCGTGGATGGAGCGCAGGGCCGCCCGGCCCCAGAGCGCATGCAGCGCTGTGAGATCGCTGAAGCCCACGAGCCATTTGTTGGCTCGCCGGATCTCGGCCACCTCGAGGTGCCCGAGGATCCGCGTCGCGCCGTAGCCGCCCCGCACCGCGACGATCGCTGCCGCGTCCGGATCGGCCAGTGCGTCCCGCAGCTCCCGCACCCGGCGTTCGTCGTCGCCCGCCAAAAAGCCGTCGCGGCTGTGGATCGAGGGATCGTCGTAGCGGACCTCGTAGCGCTCGCGGAGGAAGGCGACGCCTGCCTCGAAGCGCTCTCGGTCGAAGGGCCCGCTCGGGGCGATGAGCCGGATCGCTGCGTCGGGTCGAACCAGGGGAGGCGAGGCGAACTCCACGGCCCGAGCCTACAGCACATCTCAACAGCGATCGTCGATCGATCCGTAGACTGGGCGGGAGCGCTGGCGCATCCGCAAGCCGAGGAAATGCCGAGCGTTGTCGAGGTGAGCGGATGGCGCAGGCCGCGGAGTGCCGACGAAAGGTCTTGAGATGGGCTCGGCCCGTCCGTCCCAATATCCACCGCGATGGATCGCGCTCGCGAGCGATGCCCTGGGTGATGCCACCGGCCGAGGAAACCTGGATGTTTGTTGAGGCGCCGTGCAGGGGCTCTCGGTCGCGGCGCGCGCGGAGAGACATGGGGGCGGGCTGCAAACCCGTCGCGGGGGGTGTGGCGGCGCACGTTGATCGAACGGGCTGGAGGCGGGACGATGGCGTCGCCGATGGACGAGCTCGAGGCGATCGCGGCCCTGCAGGCTGCCGAAGGGCCGCTCGCGTACCTCGCCCTGGCGGCGGCGGCGCTCGTCGAGTACGTGGTGCCCCCCTTTCCAGGGGACACGGTGGCGCTCGCCGGCGTCTTCCTCGCGGCGACCGCCGGCTGGTCTCCGCTCTACGTGCATCTGGCTCTGACCGGCGGCTCCATCGTCGGGGGCCTGATGGCGTGGTCGTTCGGCCGATGGCTGGCCGCCCACCAGGAACGCTGGCCCCGTTTGCTGCGGGGACCGCGGGCCGACTCGGCTTTGACGGAGGTACGACGCCGCTTCGATCGACACGGCCCCGCCTACCTGGCGCTCAACCGCTTTCTGCCTGCGCTGCGGGCGTTCTTCTTCGTCGGTGCGGGGCTTGCGGGGATGCGGCCATGGCCCGTCGTCGCGTGGGGAGGCCTCAGTGCGGCCCTCTGGAACGGGCTGTTGCTGGGCTTTGGTTACCTGATTGGGCGGAACTGGGAGCGGCTGATGGGCGCGTACCGGGCCTACGCGCTGGCGGCGCTCGGCGTGGTCGTCGGTGGAGCGCTCCTGTGGGGCTTGTTCTTTCGCCGAGGGCGAGCCAAGGGGTAGGCTTGCCCAATGCGTACTCTCGCGTTCGTCGCTTTGACCTTTGGTTTCGGCTGTGGCGACGACGCCGCGGCACCGGACGCCGCTGTGGACGGGGGCCGGGACGCCGCCGCTGCGGACGCGACGTTGGGGCGCGACGCCGCGGCTGGGCTCGACGCGGCCCCCCCGGACGCCTCGCCGGCGCTCGACGCTTCATCGGATGCGGGCGGCGACGACACCTGGGAGAGCTACGCCGCCGATTGGATGCGGCGGTTTTGCGTGGAGTGCCACGCCGGCGGCCGGCGGGACTACACGACGCCTGCGGACGTCATGCGTGACGCTGCGCGGATCCGCTGTGGCGTGAGCCCCGATCGACCCCTCGACGGGTGCGGGGCGAGCCCCCGGGCCCGGCAATTCCCCATCGGCGACGGTCCGTTCCCCACCGACGACGAGCGCCGTCGCCTGGTCGCTTGGATCGACGCCGGCATGCCCTGAACCACGCGGATGCCGCCCCCCGCACGGCCCGCGGCGATCAGAGGTGGATCTGCAACCCAAGCTTCGCTTCGACCACGCCCCACAGGGAGAGATCGTCCCGAATGTGGGTCGTCCAGCCGCCCTGGTAGCGAGCGTGCCCCAGGTAGGCGGTGGCTTGGAGGTCGACGAAGAAGCTCACCCAGCGGCCAAGCTGCGTCTCGACGCCGACTCCGGCGTGCGTTCCAAAGTGGATGTCGTCGATCCGTCCCACGCCTTCCTGGTCGGGCTGGTAGAAGCTGAAGACCGCGCAGAAGCCGAAGAGTGGTCGGATCCGCCAGCTCTCGCTCAACCGGTAGGGGACGTAGAGGTTGAACCCGATCGGGTGGTCGTGGCGCGTGCCGCCTTCTGCCTGGAGCACGAGGTGGTCCGAGTACAGGTCGAAGCCGACGGTCTCTCGGAGCTCGTAGCGGACCCGACCTCCGACGCCGCCGCCCCGGTAGCCTCCGGTCCATCCGACGCCGTAGAGCCCGATCGCGAAGTTGCGGTCGAAGGCCTGGCGCTCGGCCCACGGTGTCCGGCCGTCTCCGTCGAAGAGCGGTGTCGCGGCGTCGGCTTGGGGCGCGCTGGGGGCGGCCTGAGCGATGTTGGCCCCCAGAGCCATGGCGAGGGCGAGGGACCAGTGGCGTGCGTGCATCAGTGTCTCCTTCGGGCTCGGGCGCGCTGCACTGGGCGTGCCTGTGGCGTTCGCAGGGTTCCCGGGCCTGAAGGGCATGAAGATCCGCGCACGCGGCGGGGAGGACTGGTGGTGAAGCATGTGCCGCGGCCGGGCGGGTCCTCGACCGACGTGAAGCGGGGTTCCCGCGGCGTGGCCGCCTACGGTTCACGATGTCCGAAGCGGTGAACGTCCCGGGCTGCCGCAGCAACGCGGGCCGTTCGACGAACGGCGACAAGGGCTTGGGGCCCATCTCCCTCGTGGCTGCTTCTTGGCCGGCGGGCGCCTTCTGCCGCCATCTTCTCACATCGACAAGACTCGGCGTTCCCCGTCCTGTCGCCGCGTTATGGGTCGTAGCCAGTCCACGGATGGACTGGCGCTGGCATCTTGAGATGCGCGTGAGGCAGCCCGCCCCAAGACCTCGCCGCGCGCCTCACCCCTGCGCGGCGCATGGCGCCTCGAGAACCATCAAGACGTCCTTGCTCGGCTGGTGCACTTGGGGGCACCTTCGCGCCCGGGCTCGATCACGGCCGATCGTGGGGCGGACTGTCAGGGGGTCTTCACGTCGTCGCGGGCGGCGGCCATCGCTTTGAGGAAGTCGCGGTTCATCCGCGCGATGAAGTCGATGCTGATGCCCTTTGGGCAGGCCTTCTCGCACTCGCCGTGGTTCGTGCAGCCGCCGAAGCCTTCGGCGTCCATCTGAGCGACCATCTTCCGGACCCGCGTCATGCGCTCGGCCTGACCCTGCGGCAGAAGCCCCAGGTGGGCGATCTTCGCGGCCGTGAACAAGCTCGCCGAGGCGTTCGGGCAGGCCGCTACGCAGGCACCGCAGCCGATGCAGGTCGCGGCATCCATCGCGCGGTCTGCCACGTCCTTGGGCACGGGCATCTGGTTGGCCTCCGGGGCCGAGCCCGTCCGGATCGAGATGTAGCCGCCGGCCTGGACGATGCGGTCGAGGGCGCTACGGTCCACGACGAGGTCACGAACCATCGGCAGCGCGTTCGCGCGCCAGGGCTCGACCCAGATTTCTTTCCAGCCGAGCTTGAAGATCTCTCTTAGGTGGAGCTGGCAGGCGGTCGTTCGTTCGCGGGGTCCATGGGCGTAGCCGTTGATCACGAGACTGCACATCCCGCAGATACCCTCGCGGCAGTCGTGATCGAAGGCGATGGCGGGCTTGCCTTCCTCGATGAGCTTCGCGTTGACGGTGTCGAGGAGCTCGAGGAACGACATGTGCTCGTTGGCCTCGGCCTTGTAGGTCTCGAAGCGACCGGCGTCGTTGGCGTTCTTTTGCCGCCAGACGTGGAGCGTGAGGGTCTGCGTCTCGGCCATGGTTCCCTACTTGTAGCTGCGCATGGAGGGTTGGACGTATTCGAAGGTGAGCGGTTCCTTGTGGAGCTTGGGCGCCTTCAGGTCGCCGGTGTACTCCCAGGCCGCGACGTAAGAGAAGTGCTCGTCGTCGCGCTTGGCTTCGCCGTCTTCGGTTTGATGCTCGACGCGGAAGTGCCCGCCGCAGCTCTCGTCGCGGTGCAGGGCGTCGCGGCACATCAGCTCCGCCAGCTCGAGGAAATCCGCGACGCGGAGCGCGTTTTCGAGGGTCGGGTTCATCTCGTCGGTGTCGCCGGGTACACTGACCGTGCGCCAGAACTCCTCGCGGAGCTTGGGGATCTCGACGAGCGCCTGTTCGAGCCCCTCTTTCGAGCGGCTCATGCCGCACCACTTGTACATCATGGTGCCGAGCTTGCGGGCGAACCACGCCGGAGCGTGCGTCGGCTCCGGCGCGTTCATCACCTTCTCGATGCGCTCGTTGACCTCTCGGATGTGCTTGTCGCTGAGCTTCTCGATGCGCGCCAACTGCTCGTCGGCCTGGGCCTTGGAGTAGTTTGGGTCGCGCTCCAGCTTGGCCTTGACGGCCTTTTCGGTGAGGGGCTCGAGCTCACGCACGGTGCCGAGGTAGTTGCCGACGGTGAAGGGAAGCACGAAGTATCCGTCGGCGAGCCCCTGCATGAGCGCGCTGGCGCCGAGGCGGTTGGCGCCGTGGTCCGAGAAGTTGGCTTCGCCCGCGACGAAGAGCCCCTCGATGTTGCTCATGAGGTTGTAGTCCACCCAGAGTCCGCCCATCGTGTAGTGGGTGGCCGGGTAGATGATCATGGGCGTCTCGTAGGGATCGTCGCCGGTGATGCGCTCATACATCTCGAAGAGGTTGCCGTAGCGTTCTTCGATGGTCTTGCGCCCTAGCCGCTTGATGGCGGAGGAGAAGTCCAGGTACACGCCGCGGCGCTTGCCGTCGTCGTCGATGGCGTTGCCGACACCGAGGCCGTCGTCGCACACGTACATCGCGTTGCGGGAGGCGACGTCTCGGGGCACGAGGTTGCCGAAGGCTGGGTAGCGCTCTTCGAGATAGTAGTAGCGGTCCTTCTCGGGGATCTTCCGGGGGTCCTTCGTCGCGTCTTCGGGGTTGCGCGGCACCCACACGCGTCCGTCGTTCCGGAGCGATTCACTCATCAACGTGAGCTTCGACTGGTAGTCGCCCGAGGCCGGGATACAGGTGGGGTGGATCTGCGTGTAGCAGGGGTTGGCGAAGAGCGCGCCGCGCCGATGGGCGCGCCAGGTGGCCGTCGCGTTGCTGCCCTTGGCGTTCGTGGAGAGGTAGAAGACGTTGCCGTAGCCACCGGTGGCAAGGACGACAGCGTCGCCCATGTGCGTCTCGAGGGCGCCGGTGATGAGGTTGCGGGTGACGACTCCGCGGGCCCGCCCGTCGTGGATGATGAGGTCGAGGATGTCCGTCCGCGGGAACATCTCGACGGTGCCCGCGTCGATCTGTCGTTCGAGGGCCGAGTAGGCCCCGAGCAGGAGCTGCTGTCCGGTTTGGCCGCGCGCATAGAAGGTGCGTGAGACCTGCGCGCCGCCGAAGGAGCGGTTTGCCAACAGGCCGCCGTACTCGCGCGCGAAGGGCACGCCCTGGGCGACCGCCTGGTCGATGATGTTCACGCTGAGCTCGGCGAGTCGATAGACGTTCGACTCGCGGCTTCGGAAGTCACCGCCCTTCACCGTGTCGTAGAAGAGGCGGTACACGCTGTCGCCGTCGTTCTGGTAGTTCTTGGCGGCGTTGATGCCGCCCTGGGCGGCGATGGAGTGGGCGCGGCGCGGGCTGTCCTGGAAGCAGAAGCACTTCACATGGTAGCCGAGCTCGCCGAGGGTTGCGGCGCCGGCGCCGCCGGCCAAGCCCGAGCCCACCACGAGGATGGTGTACTTGCGGCGGTTGTGCGGCGCGACGAGCTTGCCGTGGGCCTTGTGCTCGGTCCAGCGCTCTTCGATGGGTCCGCTGGGCTCATGGGACTTCAGTTCCATGTCGTCGTCCTCACAGAAGCTCGGGGAAGTTGAAGCGCAGCGCCGTTGGCTCGATGTAGCCGGCCAGGACGGCGATGGGGAAGGAGAGGTTGCCGAGGGTCAGCAGCGCCGCCAGAGCGATGGCGAGATCGCGCCGGAGGTGGTTGTACTTCGGGTGGTTGACCCCGAGGGTCTGGAACATCGAGTAGATGCCGTGGAAGAGGTGCGTGCCCAGGGCGAGGACCCCCAGGACGTAGGGCACGACGATGGGCCAGTGCTGGAAGCCGCGCACCAGGTTGTTGTAGGGGTTGCTCGGCTCCCAGGTGTAGCCTTCGATGCCGAAGATCGCGGCGTCTCCGAAGAGCTGCCCGCCGAAGGTCAGGTGGGCGAGGTGGAAGAGCAGGTAGAAGAGGAGGATCGGGCCCGTCCAGTACATCGTCTTGGCGGCATAGTCCGTCGCGATGTCGACCTTCTTGGTGTACCGGGTCTTGCGTGCTTCGGCGTTGCGCTTCCAGAGCTGGAACGCGGAGCTGATGTGGACGAGGAACGCGAAGAGCAGCGCGAGTCGGGCGCCCCAGAGCAAGGCGGGAACCGTGCGCAGCCAGCGGGCGTACTCGTTGTAGGCCTCGGGCCCGGAGAACACCTTGAGGTTGCCGCTGAGGTGGCCGATCGTGAACCCGAGGAGGATGACTCCGCTCGCGGCCATGGCGGCCTTCTTGCCGATCGTCGTGTCGTAGAGCGTCAGGGTCTTCTGCATGGCTCCAATCCCGTGAATTGGCTTCGGGGCGGGGTTCCCACAATCGGGCCTAGGAATCAAGAGCGCCGGGCGCTTTCGATGGGCCCTGGGCCCAGGGGCGGGTCGATGTAGACGACCTCCTCGCCTCGGAAGGTGCGCAGGGTCGTGCGTCCGCCCTCGCGCGCCACGAGCGTCTGGGGTCCGACGGGCACCTTGCCGCGCCCTCCGGGGGTGTCGACGACGAACTTCGGCAGCGCGATGCCGCTCAATCGCCCCTGGAGAGCCGCCATCAGCTCGATGCCGCGCTGCAGCGGCGTGCGCAGGTGGCCGGTGCCCCGGACCGGGTCGGCCTGCAGCAGGTAGTACGGGCGCACGCGCTCGCGCACGAGGCCCCGGAAGAGTGCTTCCAGGATCGCGGCCTCGTCGTTGATCCCGCGGAGCAGGACCGTCTGGTTCATCACCGGGATGCCGCGGTCGGCCAGGCGGGCCAGGGCTACGCGGGCGGCAGGCGCGAGCTCCTTGGGGTGGTTGAAGTGCGTCATCACCCACAGGGCGGGGTGGGTCCGCAGCGCGTCGCAGAGCTCGTCGTCGATGCGTTGGGGGATGGTCACCGGCGCCCGTGTGCCGATACGGACGGTGAGGATGTGCTCGATGCGCGCGAGGCGCTCGAGCAACGCACGAATGCGAGCCGTACTCATGACGAGCGGGTCCCCGCCGCTGACGATCACCTCGCGGATCGCGGTGTTCGTCTCGATGTAGCGGAGCGCCGCCTCGAGCTTGGCGAGGGAGCGGGCGCCGCCTCCGTCCCCCACCATTCGAGAGCGGGTGCAGAAGCGGCAGTAGACGGCGCAGCGATCGGTGGCCAGCAGCAACACGCGGTCCGGGTAGCGCTGCACGAGCTCGGGGGCCGGGGAGTGGAGCTCCTCGCCGAGCGGGTCGCGCAGGTCGCCGGGGACCTCCACGGCCTCCCGGGCGTGGGGCACCGCCTGTCGGCGAATCGGGCAGGCCGGGTCGTCGGGGTCCATCAGCGAGGCGTAGTGCGGCGTGATGGACATGGGGAAGCCGTCGGCGAGCGCGCGCCGGATCCCAGCGCGCTCCTCGTCGGTCAGGCGAAGCCGTCGTTCGAGCCCTTGGAGGTCGCGGATCGCGTGCTTCGCCTGCCAGCGCCAGTCGTCGGGCCGGGCCGCCGAGGCGTCCGCGGCGATGGGCAGCCGCGGCGTCAGAGGCGCGGACCTGCGGCCTTGATGATGTCGCTCGACTGATCTTCGAAGGCCTTGAAGTTGTCGACGAAGTGCTTGGCCAGCTTCTTGGCCGTCGCGTCGTAGGCGGCCTTGTCGCTCCAGGTGTTCCGTGGCCACAGGATCTCGGCGGGGACTCCTGGGCAGCTCGTCGGGACGGCGAAGCCGAAGGTTGGATCCTCGCGGGTTTCCACGTCCCTGAGTGAGCCGTCGTGGATGGCGTCGACGATGGCGCGTGAGACCTTGAGGGGCATGCGCTCACCGATCCCATAGGGGCCGCCGCTCCAGCCCGTGTTGACGAGCCAGGTCTGCGCGCCCGTCTGTTGGAGTTTTTCGGCAAGCAACTCGGCGTACTTCGAGGGGTGCCAGACCATGAACGGCGCCCCGAAGCAGGCGCTGAAGACGGGCTCGGGCTCGGTCACGCCAACCTCCGTGCCGGCGACCTTCGCGGTGTACCCGCTCATGAAGTGGTACATGGCCTGTGCCGGTGTGAGCTTGGCGACGGGCGGCAGCACGCCGAAGGAGTCGCAGGTCAAGAACACGACGTTGTCCGGCTGGGGCCCGATGCAGGGGATCTTGGCGTTCGGGATGTACTCGATCGGGTAGCTGCAACGCGTGTTCATCGTGATCGAGGTGTCCGTGTAGTCGACCTCGCGGGTTTCCGGGTCGTAGACGACGTTCTCGAGCACGGCGCCGTAGCGGATGGCCTGGTAAATCTCGGGCTCGCTGTCCGCGCTCAGGTTGATCGCTTTGGCGTAGCAGCCGCCCTCGATGTTGAAGATGTTGTCGCTCGTCCAGACGTGCTCGTCGTCGCCGATGAGGCGCCGCTTGGAGTCCGCCGAGAGGGTCGTCTTGCCCGTGCCGCTCAGGCCGAAGAAGATCGCCGTTCTACCGTCGTCGCCCTCGTTGGCCGAGCAGTGCATCGACAGATGGCCCTGCTTGGGCATCAGGTAGTTCATGATGGTGAACACGCCCTTCTTCATCTCGCCGGCGTACTCGGTGCCGAGGATGACGAGCTCGCGCCGCCCGAAGTTCAGGGCCACGCTCGTCTTCGACGTCATGTGTTCGGTGTAGCGGTTGGCGCTGAAGGCACCGGCGTTGAAGCAGACGTAGTCGGGCTCACCGAAGGTCGCGAGCTGCTCTTTCGTCGGGCGAATGAGCATGTTGTGCATGAACAGCGCGTGATAGGCCCGCGAGCAGATGATGCGCACCTTGATGCGGAAGCGCTCGTCCCAACCGGCGAAGCCATCGACGACGAAGAGCCGCTTGCGCGTGTTGAGGTAGTCGATCGCCCGCTCCCGGTTGATCATGAAGGTGTGCTCGTCGACGGGCATGTTGATCTCGCCCCACCACACGTCGTCCTTCGACGAGGGCTCCTCCACGATGCGCTTGTCCGACGGGCTGCGACCGGTCTTCTCGCCGGAGTACGCGATGAGCGCGCCGGTGGCCGAGATCGCTGTCCCCTCCTCGTACTTCAGCGCCAACTCGTAGAGCTGCGCCGGCGAAGGGTTCCGAAACACGTGTGGGACCTGGATGCCGTAGGACTCGAGAGAGAAGGTCATGCCTGCGCTTTCCTTTGCTCGGTGGAGGGCGGGCCGGGAGCCTACCGCGAAAGCTCCGAGGGCGCCGCCACGGCGCGTTTTGAACCAGGAGCGCGACGAGTTCCAGGCGCCGCGGCCGGGGCTCGATTTTCTCCGGCCCATCGGGTAGTACCGGAGGTGATGCGAGGCGGCTGTCGGTGGGAGTTCGCAGGCTTGCTTGCGGCGGTGACGCTGGTGAGCTGTGCACGCGAGAGCGACGGACGCGGCGTGATCATGGTGCCGCCGGCCGAGGAGGGCGCCGGGGCGGAGGCCTCGCCGACCCTTCGCCGTCCCCAGAGCCGCACCATCGGCGGCGGTGCCCGGGCACAGGGCCAAGTTGTGGGCTGGCAGCTCGAGGCTGCGCGCTTGCACGACGACGCGGTGCACGACGCCGAGGCTTTGTCCCGCGCGATCGCTGACGACCGATGCCCGGAAGCCGAAGGTCTGCGCGACCGCGTCTGCGACCTCGCCGCGCGCATCTGCGAGATCGCCGATCTGCACCCGGCCGACACCCCCACCGCGGAGCGCTGCGCGGACGCCAATGCGCGCTGCACGCGCGCCAGCGAGCGGGTCTCGGAGCGCTGCGAGTACTGAGCGCCCCGTGGTACGTGGGAGCCGTCGTCCGTTGACCCGATTCGTGTGGGTCCGTAGCGTCCGGGGGTGAGCGTCGAAGGAAGCGGCGAGTTGGAGGGGCGCCTCGGGAGGTTGATCGCCGGGCGTTACCGCCTCGAAGGGGTGCTCGGGGAAGGCGCCTTCGGGGCCGTCTACGACGCGAGGGACGAGCAGACGGGGGAGCGCGTCGCGGTGAAGGTGCTCCACGCGCACCTGACCGGGCACCGCGAATTCGCGGCGCGGTTTCGCCGGGAGGCGCTGGCGGTGACGCGCCTCGGCCACCCGAACATCGTGCGCGCTCTGGCTGCGGGCGACGACGGGGGCGAGAGCTACCTGGTGATGGAGCGCCTGCAGGGGCGGGACGGAGCCCAGGCTCTTGCCGAGGACGGTCCCTTCTCGTTGGCGCGGGCCGTTCACGTCGTCTCGCAGATCTGTCGGGCGCTGCAGGCGGCCCACGAGCAGGGCATCGTTCACCGCGACCTGAAGCTCGACAACCTGCTGCTCACGACCTCCGAGGGGGACGAGGACTTCGTCAAGGTGCTCGACTTCGGCGTGTCGAAGTTCCTGGAGGGGGTCGACAGCGCGTCGCTGATGACTCGGAGCGGCGTGGCCATCGGGACGCCCTTCTACATGGCGCCGGAGCAGGCCCAAGGCAGGAAGGACGTCGATCATCGGGCCGACATCTACGCCATTGGCGTGATCCTCTTTCGGCTGCTCACCGGGCAGCACCCCTTCGAGGACAGCTCCTATCCGATGTTGGTGCTGAAGATCTGCACCGAGCCGCCTCCCCCCGTGGGGCGCTTCCGGGCGGACGTGCCTCCGGTGTTCGAGGCGGCGGTGCAGCGGGCCCTCGCCAAGCTGCCCGAGGACCGGTATGCGAGCTGCCGCGAGTTCGAGGCGGCGCTCGCGCCCTTTGCTGCCCACGACGCGCCGCCCGAGCTCCTCGACGCACCTTCGACGTCCGCGTCACGGGCGGCGGCGCTCGCCCAGGCACCCACCGCGCTCTCCATCGATCGCATCACGGGGCGGCCGCTCTCCCCAGCCCTCGAGGAAGGTGCGGTGCAGGCGGAGCAGGCCGTACGCCAGGGGGTGCCGGGGTGGCGCCTTGGGGCGTTTCTGTTGCTCCTCGCTGTCGTGGGGACGGCGGTGTGGTGGGTCAGCGCCGATGTCGGAGGGGAAGCCCCGGAGGCACGACCGGGCGTCTCCCGTTTGCCGCGGCCCCGCCCGCCGGTGATCCGCCCGATGCGGGTTCCGGAGGGGATGGACTTGGGCTGGCGTTGGGTCAACCCCTTGCCGCGGGCGATGCGGAGCTGGAACGACGTCGCGGTCGGCGGGCCGGGCCTCGTGGCGATGGTGGGCGACCAAGGGAGCGCGGCGCGCTGGAGGGACGGCGCCCTGGCGGCCTGGCCGACGGGGGTCGAGGCGGACCTTCAGGCCCTCGAGTGGATCGGTCCGGCCCAGGCGCTGGCCGTCGGCGACTCGGGGACCGTCGTCGCGTTGCTCATGTCCGGGGCGCGGACGCTGCACGTCGGCACCGAAGCCGATCTTCGGGACGTGGCCGCGCTCGGCCCGACCGACGCGATCGTTGTGGGCGACGAGGGCACGATTCTGCGCCTTCAGGGGTTCCGTCCGCAGCGCATCGAGGCGGGCCGCTCCGAGCACTTCTTTGGGGTCCACGCCGTCGGTGACCGCGCCTGGGTCGTCGGGCAGCGGGGCATCGTCGTCCGCGTCGAGGGCGACCGAGCGGTCGTCGAGCGGGAACCGAACGGCGCCTCCCTCCGCGCCGTCGGGGGGTGCGGCCCCTCGCTCTACGCCGCCGGCGACGGCGGCCGCGTGCTCCGGCGCGGCACCGATGGGCGGTGGGCTGTGCTGCGCGGCATGCCGCGGGAGGACTGGACTGGCGTGGCCTGCGATGGGGGCCGCGTGGTCCTGTCCGGGAGTCGCGGGGGCGTGCTGCTCGTTGCCGGCGAACGCGGCGTGCGGCTCGAGAGCGGAGGCGAGCGAGGGTTCCGGGCTGTGGACGCCGCCGAGGGAGCGGCCCCCTGGCTCGTGGGCGACGGGGGCCTGCTGGCGCGGCTCGAGGGCGATCACCTTGTCCTGCTCACCTCGGGTCCGACCGAGACCTTGTTCGACCTCGCCACCCTCGGAGGCCGACTCGTGGCCGTGGGGCGCTGGGGAACGATTCTCCGCTACGACGGGCAGCGCCTGACGAGGGCGCCGTCGCCGACGGACGCCGCGCTGACGGGCGTGGCGGCGCTCTCCCCCGACCGCCTACTCGCCGTCGGCGACCATGGCACGCTGGTGGAGATTCGCTGGGATGCGGCGGCGCTCATCGAAGGGCCGCGGGAGCACAGCTGGCGCGACGTCGTCGCGGCCGAGGGGGTCGCGCTCGCGGTGGGCACCGGCGGTGCGCTCTTGCGCGGAGCCCCCGGGGCCTGGGCGCAGAGCGAGGTGTCGGGCGGCGGCCTGTGGGCCGTCGCCGGGACGCCGGACGACGCCCTCGCCGTCGGCGACGAGGGGCAGGTGTGGCGGGTGACCCTCGCGACGGCCGAGCGGCGTGCGACGTGCGGCGTGCAGACCCTGCGGGGGGTGTGGCGTGATGGGGACGAGGCGTGGATCGTCGGCGACGGGGGGAGCATCTGGCGCCTCCGCGACGAGGGTTGCGAGCGCGAGGAGAGCGGCGTCTCCGCCGCGCTTCACGGCGTCGGTCCAGGGCCTCGCGGCCGGCCGATGGTCGTGGGGGAGCACGGCGTCGCCCTCGAGCGTGGGGCCGATGGGAGTTGGACCGTCATGGACATCGGAACCGACCTCGGGCTCTACGCCGTTCACGCCACCGACCGCGACGTCTTCGTCGTGGGTGCCGGAGGGGTGGTCTTGCGCCATCCGCGGCTGGCGCGCTGAGCCTGACGGTAGCCTCAGGTCATGTCGGGGCCGACGCCCTCGATCAGGCAGTCGCTCGGGGTGCCGAAATCTAGGGAGTAGACGAAGCCCTGCGGCGTGTAGTTGTCTGGGAGGGGCGCTCCGTCGAGGCTGATGTCGCCTCCTTCGTCGTCCCACTCCTGCCACACGAAGTCGTTCCAGCTCGCGGCTTCGGCGAGTTGGGTGATCCAGCCGGCGCTGTCGGCGGCCACCGCCGTTCCCGGCGGGAGGATGAGACCGACAATGCGTTCGCGCTGCGCCCGGACGAAGGCGGGGTCGTAGACCGCGATGTTCAGCTCACCTTCGTACACGATGCCGCGGTTGTTCTTGTTGCAGCTTCCCACGCTCAGGAAAACGTCGTCGACGATGAGCAGCTTGGAGTGGACGTCCATGTCCGTGAAGCGCTCCTCGGTTTCGTCGAAGCCGAAGGTCACCTGCACGTCGAACGCTCGCAGCTGGTAGGTGTGGTAGCGGGTCGGGAAGCGGGTCGCGAGCTGCTGGTGGGTGATATGGGTCCACTCACAGCCAGGGTCGGTGAACTCGTTGACCGGCTTCGTGATCACCACCAGCTGGAGGTCCGGGACCTCGGTCATGCGCTCGATGATCACGTCGACGAGCATTGGGATGCGGAAGTACTGGTCCTCGATGAAGATATAGTCCTCCGCCATGCCGACGGCGTTCAGCCAGCTCTCGGCGATCGCGTGCTCCCAGAACGGCTCCGGGAGCGTCGCGGTGATCTGAGCCTGGACACCGTCGGGGAAGGCCGCCGGGCCAGCGCTCACCTCGAAGTCCGAGGCGTTCTCCGAGTATTGAACCCCCTCGCTCAGCAGGTAGCGCCAGCGGTCGGCGAAGACGTCCTGGACGTCCTGAACGAGGGGGCCCTCGATGCGCATCATGTAGTCCTTGCGCGGGCCGGTGTCGGGGAGCTCGTCGTGATCGGCGACTGCCTGCCGCTCGGCCATGGTGGCGTCGATGAGCATCCGACGCGGCTCGAACACGAGGTGCTCGTCCGTGTCCCAGTCCACGCGCCTGAGGTTCATGCCCCCGACGAACGCGACCTTTCCGTCGATCACCGCGAACTTCTGGTGGTAGCTCGCGATGGGCAGGTCGAGGCGGATGGGCCAGTCGGTCAGGTCGACCGTGCGCGGCGGCACCGTCGACTCGATCGCGGGTTCGTCCTCGAACATCCATCCGGTGGTGTCGACGAAGACCTCCAGGTTGTCGCGGAAATAGAAGGGGGTGACCATGAACTCGAACATTCCGCGGGTCGGGTTGGCCTGACCCATGAACTCGAAACCGTCGTCGGGCGTCGCGCCGCGGTCGCGGATATCGCTGCTGACCGTGCTCCAGTCGAGGATGCCGTCCTGGCTGAGGAACTGGCCCACGAGGACCCGCTTGGTGGGCGCGGGCGAGGCGTCGAGGGTGCCGATGATCGTGTTGGCCTGGCGCTCTTCGAGGGTCGAGGTGATGTGGCTCTCGAGGGGCCGGACGAGCTCGAAGTCCGACTCCCACCACCAGGTGGCCATGTGGATCGTCTCGTCCGCCGCGAGGATCTCGTCGTGCACGGCCTGCCAGGCGGCCTCGCCGCTCGTGAAGAGCTCGAGGTGGTTGCCCCGGCGCGCCGGGCGCCCCTGTGCCGAAAAGTACTGATGGCGGAGTCCGAGGAACACGGCGTGAGCAGGAAGCGTGGTGCCGCCGAAGGTCTGCTCGCCGTGGGCGACCGAGAGCCCCTGGCCGCTGGCGGTGGCCCCCGTGGTGACACGCAGCGCCCCCTCCTCGGCGGTTCCGTCGAAGGTGGCGACGACCTCCAGGGGCCAGTGGCCTTCGGCTTCGAGGGCGAGGGTGTAGCTGCCGGCGTCATAGAGCGGCACGCGGATCACCGGCCAGCCGCTGGTAGGCACGGCGGCTCCGTCGCGGGTAATGGTGAGGCTCGCCTGGTCTTCGGGGAGAGGTTGGCCCCAGATGTCCCGGGCGTGGATCTCCAGGATGGCCGTCGGCGGCGTTGCCGAGGCGTCGGGGCCCGTGTCCCAGGGGAGGGCGCCGTCGACGCCCCCGTCGGGCGACCCACCGTCTCCGGACGAGTCGTCGCCACCACACCCCGAGGTGGCGACGAGGAACAACGTGAGCAGTGAGACGACCGGCCGGAGACCTGTGCGGAGCATGGGGCCACGATACACGACCCACTCCGGGGGGGGCCAGGGCTTGTCCGGTTGGACCCGAGGGCTTGCGCGTTTCAACGTCGGGGTGGAGGTTCGATGGAGCGATGGAAGGGGCGGGTGGCTTTGGTGACGGGGGCCTCGAGCGGCATCGGCCGCGCGACGGCGTCGCGCCTCGGCGCCGCGGGGATGAAGGTCGCGTTGGCCTCGCGGCGCCGCAGCGCGCTCAAGGAGGTCGCCCGGCAGGTGCAAGACGCCGGGGGCGAGGCTCTGGTCGTCCCGACGGACCTGCGGGACGTCGACGAGATCGCCGCGCTCTTCGCCGCTGTGCGTGAACGCTGGGGAGGCGTGGACGTTCTCGTCAACAACGCGGGCCTCGGCCGTCACGCGCCGCTGACTACTGGGAGTACTGAGGCTTGGCGTGAGATGCTGGAGGTCAACGTGCTCGCGCTCTGCGTGTGCACCCGCGAAGCCGTGGCCGACATGCGGCGGCGAGGCGACGAGGGGCACGTCGTTCACGTCGCGTCGATGGCCGCCCACCGGGTGCCCCCCAACAGCGGGGTCTACTCCGCGACGAAGTTCGCGGTGCGCTCGCTCACCGAGGGGCTCCGCCAAGAGCTCCGAGAGCTGGGCTCGAGGATCCGGGTGAGCGCTGTCTCACCGGGGTTCGTGGAGACGGAGTTCGCCGAGGTCTTCTGGGGCGATCCGCGGCGCGCTGCCGAGACCTACGGTGCCTACAAGGTTCTGGAGGCGGGAGACGTCGCCGACGCCATCGCGTACATCCTCGGCGCGCCGGCGCACGTGCAGGTTCACGACCTCCTGATGCGGCCGACCGACCAGCCGAGCTGAGGGTCGTGCGGGCCCTGTGGACGCGTCTGCCCGTCCGACCGCGCGGATGTCCCGAAGAAGAACACCGTTGCGGAAGAGCGAGCATGGCTCCGGCCGAAGCGTGCGGGGAACCGAGCGGATGGGGCCGAGTCCGCTCGCAGTCGGGTTCAGGGCGGGCGGCTCAGCGCCTCGCGCGCATGTCCCGCGTCACCCGCGCGAGGTCCTCCTCGAGGGTGGCGCGGACGTGGGCGATCAGCGGGGCGCGGACGCTCCGCTTCGTGCTGGCGTAGGCGCTCGCAGGGAGCTGCGCGAGGCGCTGGGCCTCACTTGTCGCGAGCGCGTGCAGCGCCTCGGCGGTCACGACCCGGTCGAGATAGCCGACCTCCACGGCGCTGGGAGGGTCGTAGATCGTTGCGCCGACGGTCGCCGCGACAAGCGCTCGGCGATCGAGGCGCTCGCGGGCGAGCTCGCTGGCGAAGACGGGCATGGGCATTCCGATCGCGACCTCGTTGAGCCCGATCTTGAAGTCGCCTTCGACGCCGAGGCGCACGTCGGAGGCGAGCAGGAGCAGCGCCCCACCCGCCATGGCGTGCCCCGTGCACGCGGCGACGACCGGCTGCGGGTGTTCGTAAAGACGGATGAGCAGGTCGGCGCCGCTCTTGACGAGCTCCGTTGCGGCGCCCGGTCCGCTCCCCATGATCTTCAGATCGAAGCCGGCGCAAAACCGCCCGGGGCGCCCCTTCAACACGACGGATGTCGCGGCGGTCTCGGCGCGGTCGAGGGCTTCGGCGAGGCTGGTGATCATCGCGGGCGACAGGGCGTTGGCCTTTCCGTCGTCCATCGTGATGACCGCGACGTCGCCGTCGAGCTCGAGGGTGGCAGGTGCGCTCATGCTGAAGGCTTCATACCGCATCCGGTGGGAATTTTCTTCCAAGGTCCGCGGGCCACCGGTGGTCCAGCTCTTCGTTGAGGGTGAGCGCATGGAGCCGAGGTCGGGTTCCAAGGCGGAGGTGCGCCCTCGGGAGGAAGCGATGCGAGCGTTGAAGCGACGAGGCTGGAAACTTGTCTGGGTTGCGCTGGTGGCGTGCAGCGAGGCGCAGGTGCCCCCGCCGCTCCCCGCGGGCGAGGCGGGCGAGGCGCCGGTGCAGCTCGCCGCGGGCGCTGGCCTCGCCGAAGCCGAGGACGCGCAGGACCGCAGCCCGACAGCCCCCACGCTCGGCGGGCTCCCGTCGGCCGAGCTCGAGGCAGCAGAGGCGACCCCGGCGCCTCGCGGGCAGGCGGCGATCCGAACCGATGCGGTGGCCGCGAGGTCACGCCGCCGCCGTCGAGCGCGACGTCGGCGCATCCACGCCATCGTCGGCTCAGGGGCTGCGCCAGTGTCGGAGCCGGCGCTGCCCCAGAACGGCGTGCTCGCTTCGAACTTCGTAGGAGGCTCCGGGGTCCGGGCGCGGCTCGACGACCTCCTGGAGCGGGGCGTCGTGATCGACGGGCAGACCGTGCGCCTGGAGGCCTTTCAGGACCGGGACCCGCTCCCCTACGAGCGGCCCCGCGACGAAGGGATGGCGATGGTTGCCGAGCTCGAGCGCAGCCGCCTGCGCACCGGCGCCGACCGCGTGCACCTTCAGATCGCCCTCCTCGGGCGGGAAGGAGAAGCGCCGCGTCGCCCGCAGATGGACGTGCGGCTCGTGCTCGATCGCAGTGGATCGATGTCCGGCGAGAAGTGGACGCAGGCGATCGCGGCCGCCCATGGGGTCGTGGAAGCACTCGAGCCTGGCGACACCTTCGGGCTCATCAGCTACAGCGATGACGCGACCGTCGACTTCGGCCCGGCGCCCTTGGGCGATCGCCGCGCTGCCCATGCGGCCATCGACCGCCTGCTCCCTGGCGGCGGGACCAACATCGGCGCGGCCCTCGAGCTCGCAGAGGAGACGGCGCCGCGAGCGCGGGCCGGCGAGGGGGTGGGTCTCGTGATGCTCGTCTCCGACGGTCAGGCCACGGTGGGTCAGACGAACCCCGACGTCCTCGCCGAGGTGCCTCGGCGCATGTTCGATCGCGGCGGCGTGCTGACCACGAGCGTCGGCCTCGGCACGGACTTCGACGAGCGGACGATGCTCACCATCGCCCGCGAAGGGAGCGGGAGCTACCACTTCGTGCGGCGGGTCGCGGACATCGGCGCGATCCTCGAGGACGAGC
>JALVDI010000626.1 GCA_027009115.1 Polyangiaceae bacterium
AGACAGGGAACGCCGCGAGCGTCAGCGCCCGCATCTCGGCGCCGGTCGATCTCGCGTCGCGGCGGCGGGCCCGTGCCGGGTGGTGGGTCGCGGCGGCGGCGGTGGTGGGTTTGGCGGCGGTCGGCGCGATCGTCGGCTCGCGACCGGAGGCATCGCCCCAGGAGGGGCTGGCGATGGCGCCGGCGGCAGAGGAGTCGTACGCGGTGCGAGAGCCGGTAGGAGAGCTCCCTGGTCCCGGGGCGAGGGAGCCGATGGCGAGCTCCGGGGGCAGCGGCGAGAGCCGGACGCTCCAGGCGGAGGCGACTCCCTTCGGTGCCGACGGTGTGGTCGGAGCGGCGGACGCAGTGGCGGACGGAGTGGACGATCTCGAAGCTTCCGGAGCCGGGGCAGAGCGAGTGAGGCGCCGCCGCCGGCCTGCCCGCCGAAGGGCGCTCCGCGCGATCACCACCCCAGGAGCTTCCCGCCGGCGTGCGTCCGTGTCTTCCCATAGCTCCTCCGCCCGCACCCGCGAGCGTCTTCGTGCCTGCATGGGACGGGCCGCACCCCGGGTGCTCGAGTTGGTGGCCGTGGTGGCGGGGCAGCACGTCGTGGAGGTGCGGGCTCCGGGGCTGAGCGCGGAGACGCGGGAGTGCCTGCGGCGCGCGCTTCGCGGAGAGCGTTTCGATGCGTCCTCGGGCGGGCGGCAGGAAGTTCGGCTTCGCTACCGCCTTCGGGACTGACCGCGGGTTGCTGGGGGTGCGGTCTTGTGGGGGTAGCCGGCGCTGCGGGCATGGCGGATCACCCTCATGACTCGGCTCTCTTCGCGCTCGACGGTTCGCGTCGGGGCTTGACGCCCCGACACCGGACCCCTAGGCTCCCGGCCTCTTTCGAGCACTACCTCGACCGGCCGAAAGAGCACGGCGGTAGCCTGCGATGAACGAAGAGACGCGAGAGAACGAGCAGGGCACGACGTCCGCGCCCACCGAAGGGAGCGACGCCGCGCCGCAGATTGCCGAGGGGGAGGCACTCGCCTCGCCGACGGCGCAAGAGCCGCCGGAGAGCGAAGCGCAGGCGCCTGGCCCGAGCGAGGCGTCGGCTTCCGAGGCTGGCGGCGAGGCGTCGGCTTCCGAGGTTGGCAGCGAGGCGTCGGCTTCCGGGGCCGAGGGCAGCGCAGAGCCAGGCTCCGCGGCGCACGCCGACACAAAGGCGACCGAGGCCGGAAGCGAGGCGTCGGCTTCCGAGGCTGGCGAGGCGTCGACTTCCGAGGCCGAGGGCAGCGCAGAGCCAGGCTCCGCGGCGCACGCCGACACAAAGGCTACCGAGGCCCGAAGCGAGGCGTTGGCTTCCGAGGCTGGCGAGGCGTCGACTTCCGAGGCCAGCAGCGAGGCGTCGGGCGAGGGAGAGGCTCCCGTCAAGAAGAAGCGCCGCCGCCGCAAGAAGAAGAAAAAGAAGCCAGAGGGCGAAGGACAGCAGCCTTTTGGCTCGTTCTTCGAAAGCGGTGCTCGCGCGCATGCCTTCCGCGCCGGCGAGATCGTCGCTGGCCGCGTCGAGCGGGTCGAACGTGGTGTCATCGTGGTCGACCTCTTCGGGAAGGCGACGGCCATCGTCGATGAGTTCGAGCCTCGGGAGATCCCAGAGCCGCCTCCTGTCGAGGCGCCTCCGGAGGCATCCGGCAGCGCGCCGGGAGCGACGTCCTCGGAGTCTGC
>JALVDI010000627.1 GCA_027009115.1 Polyangiaceae bacterium
CCGCGACATTCTCGAGCCCATCTCCTTTTTGCACCCGCTCATCCCGGGGGTTCACCTCCACCACGAGCGCTGGGACGGCAAAGGCTACCCGCTCGGGCTCCAGGGACAGGAGATCCCGATCATCGCGCGAATCATCAGCGTCGCGGACACCTACGACGCGATGACGAGCGACCGGGCCTACCGCAAGGCGCTGCCGCACGAGGTGGCCATCAGTGAGATCAAGCGCTGCGTCAAGTCTCAGTTTGACCCGGACGTGGCGAACCCCTTCGTCGAGGGCATCGAAGAGCACCGCAAGGAGAAGCTCGAGCGCGGCGAGCGTGTGCCCGAGTGAGGGCGGGCGCGCCTGGCCACGCGCGCGGAGGGGGGAGCGGCGGGGCTGCCCGAAATGCCCCGGCGGCGATTGCGGCGACCGCGCTCCTGGCCACCGCCGCCGGTGCGTGGCCGTACACCGTCGATGACGCCTTCATCGTCGGGCGCTACGCCTGGCGCTGGGCCCGGGGCCTTGGCTGGACCTTCCGGGACGGGCCCGCGACGGACGGGGTCACCGGACCGCTCTGGGTGCTCCCCGGCGCCCTCGCCGAGCTTCTGGGCGTCGATCCGGTCCTGGCGCAGAAGGGCCTCGGCGCCCTCGCCACGGCCCTGGCGGCGGTGCTCGTGGTCCGGGACCTTCGGCGAGGGCAGGGCGGGGCGCGGTCCGGGTGGCTTGCTGCGGGGCTCTTGAGCGGGCAGGCCACGTTGGGGATCTGGGGGATCGGAGGCCTGGAGACGGGGTTGGCGACGCTGCTCTTGACGTGGGCCGCTCTCACCCGGCGGGCGCTTGCGCTCGGGCTGGCGGCGGCGCTCCTGGCGGCGACACGGCCGGAGACGGCACCCGCGGTGATGGTGCTTCTGCTCTGGCGCCGCTCCGCTACTGCCTGGGCCCTCGCCCTCGCCGGGGCGCTGGGCGTGCTCGCCTGGAGGGGCTGGATGTTTGGCCACCTGATGCCGCTGTCCTTCTGGGCGAAGGGAGGCAGCCCTGCCCAAGGAGCGGCCTATGCGGCGTCCGGCGTCCTGGTGTGCACCGGCCTTGGGGGCCTCCCGCTCGCTGCGATCGGTGCGGGTACGACGCGGCGCTTGCGGCCCCTGGGCGTTGCGGCTCTGGCGCAGCTGCTGACGGTGGCCGCTCTTGGCGGAGACTGGATGCCGGGGTACCGGCTCCTGGCCCCGACGCTGCCGCTCTATGCCGCGCTCGCCGCCCGCGGTGGCTGGCGCCTGTCCCTCCGGCGGCCACGCTGGGCGGCGGCGGCGGCGCTCGTCGCGCTCCTCATGCCCGCTCTCGACCTCGCCGCTCAGCTTGGCCCGGTGCGAGAGGCGGGAGCGGCCCGTCGCGCCGCTGCGCCGCTCGCCCGGCGGCTCGCGGGGGTCGAGTCTGTGGCGCTGGTGGACGTCGGCTATCTCGTCTATCGCGCCGACGCCGACGTGTTCGATCTCGGGGGGTTGACCGATCCGGTCGTGGCTCACGCGCCGGGCGGACACCTCTCGAAAGAGGTTCCCATCGCGTATCTCGCGGCCCGCGACCCGGCGGTCTTGCTCCTGCACGCGGCCGCGCCCCCGGAGGTGGACGAGGAGGGGCGGTTAGGGCGCTTGGCGGGCTATCCTGTCGAGCGATACGTCGCGGGCAGCGCCTGGTCGCGCGCACGCTTCCGCGTCCGAGAGGTGGTGCCCTACGCGCCGGGGTACTGGTACGTGTGGCTGGAGCGCCCTGGATCAGGGGGCCATCGCGGCGCCCATCGCCGAGGTGGGCAGCCCGTCGATGGTTTCCCCGGGGCGCGGGCGGTCCACGAGGGTGCGCGGCGTCGTGGACGGGCGGGGTGGGGCGATCTGGCGGAGGATCTTGGTTCGCAGATGCGCCGGTAGCATCGGGCGCGCGGCGGCGCCTTCCATGGACGAAGCAGGGGAGGGGGCCGCCTGCGCCCTCGGGTCGACGAAGCGGATCCTCCCGAACCGGGCCGGCACATGAAAGTCGCGCACGCGCGGGGGGGACCATCCGTTCGCTCGCTGGCCTTCCTCGCGGGCGTCCATGACGTAGAAGTTCACTCGCCAGGTGTCGCCAGGGCTGGGTTTCGACGCCGGCGGCGTCCCAGCCTGGAAGGCCGCCCAGGGGATCGCCATCTCGACGGTGTAGCCTTCGTCGTCGTCATCGTCCCCGTCCACGTCGCCGCGCACGTCGACGGCCGAGCGGAGCGATGCATCCCAGTCGGCGTGACCGATCGGCGGCGGTTGACGACGGCTGTCGTAACGGGTGTCGAACGAGACGTTCCGCGGTGAGACCTGAAGCTCGAAGTAGTTTCGGCCGTCGCCGTCGGGGTCGACCATCACCTCGACGCAGTCTGCCTCCCAGAGGTGGTCGTCGTGTTCGGTGAAGGGGCTCGCGAGGTAGTCGTCGGTGACCTGAAAGGCCACGTAGAGGTTTTCGTCGTCCCAGAGGGCCTTGGCCTTGGCTTCGAAGGGGGCTCTTCCGCCGCTCAGGGTGTCGACGAATGGCGCGGTCCAGCGCGCCGCGGCCCAGGCGGGTTCGTCGAGCTTCCCGTCGAGGGTGATGCCTTCGGCGCGCACGGCGTCGAGGCTCGGGACGCTCGGCTCTTCATTGGGTTGTGCCCCAGCGCTCGGCGCGACGACTTCGACGACGGGGCCGCGTGCGCGGTTGTCTCCGTCGCTCGGGCCGCGCAGGATCCGCATTCGATTGGGACCGTTCCACAGCCCGACGTAGGCGACCGCCCGGCGGCCCGCCCAGTCCTCGGGGATCGCAATTTCTTGCGTGTCCTTGATGAACTCCCCCGCCTTCCACTGCCCGGGCTGGTAGAGCTGGCGGATGATGCCGGTGCCGTCCTCGTTGAGCTGGCTGCCTCCGCGGTCGTCGGTGATATGGGTGAAGAGCTTCCAGCCGTCTTCCACCGCCCGGTCGACGCGCCAGTGCCAGGTGATCGTCAGGGTCTCTCCGGCGGTGACGGGGGTCGGCGAGACGTCGTAGCCGACGAGTGTGATCTTGTCCTCGAAGGAGACTTCCAGCGGGTGCTGAGGCTGGGTCGCTGTCTCGCTCACGTATTGCCGTAGCTGCTCGCGCTCGGTGCGCGTGAGGCCTCGGGACTTTTCGACGCATCCGAGCCCCAGGGTCGCGAGCGCGACAGCCAGTAGTACGTGCACTCGTCGCATGCGGTTCCCTCCGGTTGCTACTTGCGGCCCTTGCGGCGCGACCGCTTGGCCATCTTCCGCCTGGACTTCTTCTTCGACTTGTCGATCCGGCGCCGGCCGCTCGAGCTCCCCGCGCTTCGCGCCGCGGCTGCGCCTCCGCCGCCGGGCACAGCGCCCTCGGCAACGGCTGCTTCCAGCAGTTGGTCGGCGAGCTGCGCCATCATCGGGTTCTGTTCGAGCCCGCCGGTCTTGACCACGTCGCGCAGGCGCCGGGCCATGGCGAACTGCTTCATGCCCGGGATCTTCTGGAGCATGCCGGCCTGCTGGCCGATGTTGCCCATCATTTGCCGCATGAACAGGAAGCGCTGGAGAAGCTCCGCGACCTGCTTCGGGCTGTGCCCCGAGCCCTTCGCCACCCGCTCCAGGCGCGAGGGCTGGTCGCGAAAGAGGGTCACGTCCCGGCGCTCCTGCCGGGTCATGGAGGAGACCATGGCCTTCGTGCGCACGAGCTCCTTCTCGTCGACGTTCAGGCCCTCGGGCGCGGCATCCGCGAAGAAGGGGAGCTTCTCGAAGAGATCCTGCAGCGGACCCATCTGCTGGATCATCTCGATCTGTTCGAGGAAGTCCTCCAGGGTGAAATCCCCCTGGAGGAGGCGTTTGGCGTCTTCCTCGGCCTTCTCCTCGTCGACGACGCCTTCGAAGTCCTTCATCAGGCCGACGACGTCGCCCATGCCGAGGATGCGGCTGGCCATGCCCTCGGGCCGGAAGACCTCCATGCGGTCCATCTGCTCGCCGGTACCGACGAATTTCACGGGCGCGCCGGTCACTTCCTTGATGGAGAGCGCCGCGCCGCCGCGGGCGTCGCCGTCGAGCTTCGTGAGGATGACGCCGGTCAGGTCGAGCTGATCGTGGAAGGCCTTGGCGGTCTTGACGGAGTCCTGGCCGATCATCGCGTCGACCACGAGGAAGATGTTCTGGGGCTTCGTGCGGCGCCGGATCTCTCCGACCTCCTCCATGAGCTGCGCGTCGATCGCGAGCCGCCCGGCGGTGTCGTAGATGATCGTGTCGCGCTTCATCGACTTGCACTGCTTGACGGCGCGCTCGCAGATGTCGACGGGGCGACCCCCAGGGATGGCGAAGACCGGGACGCCGATCTGTTCGCCCAGGACCTGCAACTGTTCGATGGCGCCCGGGCGCGCGACGTCCGCCGCGACGAGGAGCACCTTCTTGCCGAACTCGCGCTCCAGCAGCGCCGCCAGCTTCGCCGACGAGGTCGTCTTACCGGAGCCCTGCAGGCCCACCATCATGATGCCGGTGGGCTGCTTGGTGTCGCTCCAGACGATCGGCTCGCCGTCCCACGCCATCATGGCTTCGAGCTCGTCCTGGCAGATGCGGACGAAGCGCTCGACGGGGCCGACCTTGATCTTCTTGCCGGCGACCTCGACGGTGCTCTGGGCCGTCGTCCCGATCGCCTTCTCCTTCACCCGCTCGAGGAAGCGCTTGGTGACGGAGAACTCGACGTCGGCTTCGAGGAGCGCCAGGCGCACGTCCCGCAGCGCCGGTTCGATGTTCTCGGCCGTCAGCTCCGTGACGCCCGACAGACGGTTCTTTGCCGCCCGAAAACCTTTGGTGAGCGTTTCAAACATGCTCGGCAAGGCGACCTAGCACGCCCGATCCGCTGAACGCAATGCGCCCTCGCGGCGGGAGGGGCGCGGCGACCATTGACCGCCGCGGAGGGAGGGGCAATCGTCCTGGCCACATGGCTGCCAAGAGAGCCCGCAAGGCGGCGCCGGCCCGCGACGAGGACGCGACGGCGACCAAGCTGCCCCCTCCCGGGGATAGCCGCGCCTTCTACATTGTGGACATCAGCGGATACATCTTCCGGGCGTACCACGCGCTGCCGCCCCTTTCGACGAGCCGGGGCGAGCCCACCCACGCCGTTCGGGGGGTGCTCACGATGCTCACCAAGCTCATCCGGGAGCGCAAGCCGACCTACCTGGCCGTCGCCCTGGACAGTCGCGAGGGGTCCTTTCGGCGCGACCTCTATCCGGAGTACAAGGCGAACCGCCCGCCGATTCCTGAGGATCTGGAGCGGCAGATCGAGCGCATCTACGAGCTCGTCGAGGCGCTCGGAATCCCGGCGCTCTCGGCGCCGCGGGTGGAGGCGGACGACGTCATCGCGACGGCCGCTCGACGGGCCCACGAGAAGGGCTGGGAGACCGTCGTCGTCAGCGCCGACAAGGACCTGCTGCAGCTCGTGGGGCCCGACACGGTGATGTGGGACACGATGCGCGATCGGGTCTTCGGGGTCCCCGAGACGGTGAAGAAATTCGGCGTGCCTCCCGAGCAGGTGCGCGACCTGCTGGCGCTGACCGGCGACAGCTCGGACAACATCCCCGGAGTGCCCAGCGTCGGACCGAAGACCGCCGCCAAGCTCCTGACCGCCTACGGCGATCTCGACGGTATCTACGCGCACCTCGACGAGCTCAAGGGCCGGGTGAAGGAGAAGCTGCGGGCGCACGAGGCTCAGGCGCGGCTGTCGCAAGAGCTGGTCACCCTCCGGGACGACCTCGACATCGAGGTCGATCCCGAGAAGCTGCGTTATCGAGGCGGCGACCCGGCGGAGCTGCGTCGGATCCTCTCGGAGCTCGAGTTCACTCGCTTGCTCGCGGAGATCGATCCGGCGCCCCTCGCGCCTGGGCGCGTCGAGGTGGTCACCGATCTCGAGCGCCTCCGAGTGTGCCTGCGCTCGATTCACGAGGCCGGGCAGGTCTCGGTGCTCTCCCTGCTCTGTGGCGGTGACCCGCTCCGTGACGAGCTCGTCGGGGTCGCGATGAGCTGGGTTCAGGGTTTGGCGATCTACCTTCCCCTGCACCACCGCCGTCTCGACGGGCCCCAACAGCTCTGCGAAGACGCCGTGATCGAGGCCCTGCGCCCGCTCTTCGAGAACTCGCTCTTCCCCAAGCGCTGCGCGGACCTCAAGCACGAGGATTTGACGTGGGGACGCAAGGGCGTCCGTTGGCGTGGGGGGCGTTTCGACGTGGGGCTGGCGTC
>JALVDI010000628.1 GCA_027009115.1 Polyangiaceae bacterium
GCCTTTCGGCTGCGGGGGGCGGGCGCCGTTCTGCACAGTCACTCGCTCAACGCGATGCTCGCGACGCTCGTCTTCGACGACGCGGTCCGCATCACGCACCTGGAGATGATCAAGGGCATCCGCGGTCACGGGTACCACGACGAGCTCGTGGTGCCGATCATCGGCAACACCGCACACGAGTGCGATTTGGCCGACACGATGGCCTCGGCCATGGAGGCCTATCCCGCCACTCAGGCGGTCCTTGTCGAGCGCCACGGCGTCTACGTCTGGGGTCGCGACTGGGTCGAGGCCAAGACCCACGCGGAGTGCTACGACTACCTCTTCGAGGCGGCCGTGGAGATGAAGCGGCTCGGGCTCGATCCGGCGACCCCGCCTCGGGCGCGAGCGGCAGCGGAGTAAGACGATGAAGGCGACCTGGTTGAGCGACGGCACACCCATCCCGATGGAGACGCTTTTGGCCGAGGGCGTGTACTACGAGGCGCTTCCCACGGAGCCGAGCGCTTACCAGCCGGTGATGGAGCGACTCAAGAGCGAGCGCGGTTACGTGCACCAGGACGAGGTCGAGCTACGACCGCAGACGCCGAACCTCGACGCGATCTGCGCCAAGTTCGACGGCGAGCACCTGCACGACGAGGACGAGGTGCGCTTCGTTCTCGAAGGGGAGGGTGTCTTCGACATCCGCTCGCGGGACGACCGGTGGATGCGGGTGCGGGTCGAGGTCGGCGATCTCATCGTGGTCCCCGCCAAGCGACATCACCGTTTCGAGCTGACGGATCGCAAGACGATCCGCTGCGTGCGCTTGTTCCAGGATCCCGCCGGTTGGGTGCCGCACTACCGCGAGCCCGACGCCAATAGCCCATCTCAACAGCGATCGTCGATCGATCCGTAGACTGGGCAGGACCGGTGACGCGTCCGGTGACGCGTCCGCGAGGGAAGACCGAGCATTCTTGAGGTGAGAGGATGGTGGCAGAGGGCGCGCGCAGGCCGCCTCTGAGAGCCCGCCCCGGTAACGAGCGCGATGAAGCTGGGCGAGCCGGAGCCAGGCGAGGCCCTCTTCGACCCGGTCGTGCGCGCCACAGGCGTTTCAGACGTCCTCGGGGGCGACGGGCGGGACGCTCTCGACGTGGGCTGGGGCGCTCGGGTCGACGCTCGTGGCGTCCGCGGCGACGCCCGCCAGCCGTCCGGTCAGCTCGGTGCTGCTCGCGGTGGTGTCTGCTTCGGTCGCGGTGGGGCTGGGGGAGGCGTCGGCCGTCTCGGCGAGATCCTCGGGGGGGAGGCGCTTCTTGAGCACCATGAACCCGACGGCGAACAGGAGGATCGTCGTGAAGACCGTCGAGAAGACGACGACGGGCAGATCCCGCGTCCCCGGGATGCCCGCCTGGTAGGGCATCATCGCCAGCACGCCCGCGGCCATCCCTCGCGGGAAGAGCGTCATGACGAGCATGCGCGCCGGCTTGCTCATGCCGCTGCCCGCGGTCGCCACGAACACCGTGGGGATGCGCGCGAGGAAGAGGGTCAGCCCGATGAGGACGCCGAGCAGCACCAGCACCAGGAAGTCGCCGAGGGCTTGGCCCGGGCGAGGGCCCAGCATGGCGCCCAGGAAGCAAAAGAAGAACGACTTGATCATGAAGGTCATCTCGTCGTGGGTGCCCTGCACGTGGTGGCCGAGCCGCGCTGTTTTC
>JALVDI010000629.1 GCA_027009115.1 Polyangiaceae bacterium
GTCGGAGACATCGACGGCGACGGTCGGAACGAGATCGTCGCCCTCGGCAGCGGCGGCGGCACCTGGGCGTTTCGCTCCGATGGAAGCCTCCTGTGGCAGAGCTTCTGGCCCCGTATCGCCGACATCGGCGGTGGCCTGGGGCGCTTCAGCGCCATCGGCGGCGGCCCCGCCCTCGCGGACCTCGAAGGGGACGGCACCGTCGAGGTCGTGGTCGGACGCACGGTGCTCGCGGGCGCGACCGGCGCGGTCCTCTGGGACGCCGACGACGCACGCGGAATGGGCATCAACACCTTCATCGGTCCGCTCCCATGCGTCGCCGATCTCGACGGGGACGGAACCCAGGAGGTCATCAGCGGCAACACCGTCTTTTCCCACGACGGCGAGGTCTTGTGGCAGGCAGACCAGCCGGACGGCCTCTGCGCCGTCGCCGACCTCTGGCCGGCGGTCCCCGGCCCCGAAGTCGTGCTCGTCAGCAACGGCTTCCTCCGCATCCTCGATCGGCGCGATGGAAGCCAGCTCTGGGTTCGCGCACTCGAAGGCCGGAGCACGCGGCGCGTCGGCGGCGCGCCCACCGTCGCCGACTTCGACGGCGACGGGAAACCCGAAATCGGTGTCGCCTACGCCGCCGCGTACGGCGTCTACGACGTGGAGTGCGAGCGCCGCGACGCCCGGTGCACCGCTGCGGGCCTGCTGTGGAAGGCCGACACCTCCGATGCCTCGTCCGCGGGTACGGGGTCGAGCGTCTTCGACTTCAATGGCGACGGACGGGCCGAAGTCATCTACAACGACGAGCAGTTCTTCCGCATCTACGACGGCACGACGGGCCACGTCGAGTTCATGGAGCGCAACTCATCGCGCACCCGCTCGGAGAACCCGACCATCGCCGACATCGACAACGACGGAGACGCGGAGATCATCTTCTCCGCGAACGCGGAGGCGCACTTCATTCGCGAGTGGTGGACCGACCCCGGGGTCGAGATCTGGGGCGACCGCCGAGGACGCTGGGTGGGCGCACGACGGATCTGGAACCAGCACGCCTACCACATCGACAACGTCGCGGAGAACGGCGCAATCCCACGCCGCCCCACCCCCTCCTGGGAGAGTCACAACAGCTTCCGGCAAAACTTCCGGGAGGTCCTCGACCCGCTGGTGGTTCCTGACCTCTGGGGCGGCGAGGGCAGCTACGAGTGCGTCGGCGACGGGCGCGCTCGCTTGCGGCTCGAGGTCTTCAACTACGGCCTCGAACGGGCCGGGCTCGTCGTCGTCGGGGTCTACCGTGGGGACCCAGGGCGGGGCGGTGTCCGCGTCGGCGAGGTCCGTAGCAGCCGCCCGTTGCTTCCCCGAGGCGACTCGGAGGTCCTCTTCTTCGAGACCGAAGTCAACGGTACGGACACATTCTACGGCGTCATCGACGAGGAAGAGACCGTCTTCGAGTGCCGTGAGGGCAACAACCGGATGTTCGTCTGGCAACCCGCCTGCCCCTGAGCCTTGGGCTTGCGATCCTCGGCACCCGTCACCCCAGCGCTTCGCCCCGGAAGGCCGGCTGCTATGCTCCCGCCATGAACGACGAGACGAAGACCAGCGAGGCGACGAGCGAACGGGCGGACTCGGCCGGGGCGACGCCCGAACCTGCCTCTGGGGAACACGACACAACCGCCAAAGAAGAGCTCTTCGAGGCC
>JALVDI010000630.1 GCA_027009115.1 Polyangiaceae bacterium
CGTCTGGGCGGAACTTCGACGCTGGGCTCAACGAGACGAAGGCGGGCTGCGGCTGTCTTGCCGAGGGGAGGGCCGCGCGCGAGCGCAAGGGGTCGGGCGCTCGCCGGCGAGGCGAGAAATACGCCCCGTGGCGGCAGGCGGCGGTACACTCGCCACGATGAGAGAGGGGACGGGTTGGCTCGCGGCCGTCGCGGTGCTCTGTTGCGCGTGCAGTCATGACCTCGGCGACCACGGTCCGGCGGGGCACAGCATCCGCGGGACGGTGCGTTACGAGGGGATGGCGGCGCGCTCGTTCGCGGAGCCGGCGTGGCTCGTGCTCGCGACGACCACGCCTGCGCCGGATGCGATCCCCCACGCGCTGGTGGTGCGGCCGACCGACGACGTGGCGAGCCCGCAGCCCTACGAGCTGCGCTTCGTGCCCGCCGGGCGCTATTACCTCATCGCGCAGCTCATCGACCTGGCGGCCTTCGACCCGTTGACGGCTCCGGTAGGCGCCTACCCCGACGGCTGTGTCCTGACCGCGCAGCCCGAGAGCCGCTCGCTGACCGTGCCCGAGGACGAAGACGTCGAGGGGGCCGACGTCCTCGTCCGCGACTCGATCTTCGCCGACCCGTGTTTCGAGGAGGCGGCCTTGCCCGAGCTCGATCCATGCCCGCGGGCGGGCCGGATGGCGGTGGAGGTGCGGCTCACCGGCGTGGGCGCCATCGCTTCGGGCGACCGCCTCGTGCTGGGTCTCTACCCCGCGTTTCCTCCCGCGCCCGGCGAGGGGGTGCAGCTGATCGGTCGGGGCGAGCTCGACGTTCCGCTCAGCGCCGCGTTCAACGAGCAGCCGCCCGGCGACTACGTGGTCTACGCCTGCCTCGACCGCGGCGGTGACGCCCCGGACGGAATCTGCGGCGACGACGATCTCTGGGCGGTCAGCGCTGCTGCGGAGAGCTTCGGCGCCGGCGAGGTCCACACCGTCACCGTCGACCTGGGGGCCGGAACCGTCGAGCGTGGCGCCAGCGTCGCGCCGGACCCGGTCGCCTGCGTTCCTTCGGCGCAGTTGGAGGTGCGTGTGACGGCCACTCCACCGATCGACCCGCCGCCGAGCGCGGGGGACGTGCTCGCGGTGACCCTCTTCGACAGCTTCCCTTCGGCGACACGGCCCCCGGATTTTCTGGCGCAGCAGATGGGGCCGGCGTTTCCGGCGACCTTGAGCGTGCCCGCCGACCCCGGCGACTACTACGTGGTGGTTTGCTTCCAGCGCGCGACCTCGACCTCTGAAGACTGCATGGATCGGGACGCCGGCGACCGGCTCGGGTTCTACATGGGGCTTGGCGCCGAGGCGGTGCTTCGGGAAGGCGAGACGACGACCATCGACGTGGAGCTGAGGCCATGAGGTCGGCGGCGCTCGCTCCAGTCGTCATGGGAGCCGTGCTCGTGTTGGCGGCAGGCCGCGCTGCGGCGCAGGCGCCGGCCGAGGGGCACGCCAACTCCACGGAAGACGAGGCCGCGGGGTCTGGCGAGGGCGAGGCGCCGTCCGGGGACGAGGCCGCAGGGTCCGGCGAGGGCGAGGCGCCGTCCGGGGACGAGGCCGCAAGGTCCGGCGAGGGCGAGGCGCCGTCCGGGGACGAGGCCGCAGGGTCCGGCGAAGACGCAGCGGACTCCGATAGCCTACCCGAGGTGCCGGAT
>JALVDI010000631.1 GCA_027009115.1 Polyangiaceae bacterium
GTGGGTCTCCTTGGAGAGCGTGCGGGTTCGCTCCGGATCCCAGACCACGATGTCGGCGTCGGCCCCAGGCAAGAGCGAGCCCTTCTGAGGGTGGATGTTGAAGATCTTGGCGGCGTTCGTGCTCGTCACGGCCACGAACTCGCTCGGCGTAAGACGCCCCGTCCGGACCCCGTGATGCCACAGCACGCTCATGCGGTCCTCGACGCCTCCGGTACCGTTGGGGATCTTCCGGAAGTCGTCCCTGCCCATGGCCTTCTGCTCGGTACAGAAGCAGCAGTGGTCGGTCGCCGTGGTCTGCAACATCCCCGCCTGAAGCCCGCGCCAGAGCGCATCTTGGTGCTCCCGGCTCCGAAACGGCGGGCTCATCACATAGTGCGCTGCGTGCGCCCAGTCCGGATGACGGTAGTGCGAGTCGTCGAGCACGAGGTGCTGTGCGAGCACCTCGGCGAACACCCGCTGACCCTCCAGACGCGCACGGCTGACCGCTTCAAGAGCGTCGATGCAGCTCGTATGCACGAGGTAGATCGGCACGCCGAGCACCTCCGCGATGCGGATCGCGCGGTTGGCGGCCTCGCCTTCGACCTCCGGCGGCCGCGAGAGTGGATGCCCCTCGGGCCCGCGGATTCCCTTGTCGAAGACCTCCTGCTGGAGACGGAAGACGAGCTCCCCGTTCTCGGCGTGCACGGTACACAGCGCGCCGAGCTCCCGCGCGCGTGTGAAGCTGCTGACGAGGATCTCGTCGTCGGCCATGATGGCGCCCTTGTACGCCATGAAGTGCTTGAAGCTGTTGACGCCGTGCTCGGTCGTCAGCGTCTCCATGTCCCGGTGCACCGTTTCGTCCCACCAGGTGATCGCGACGTGGAACGAGTAGTCGGAGGCTGCCTTGGCCGCCCACTCCCGCCACTGCTTGTAGGCGTCCAGCAGCCGCTGCTGCGGGTTCGGGATGACGAAGTCGAGGATCGTCGTCGTGCCGCCGGCAGCCGCGGCGCTCGTGCCGGAGAAGAAATCCTCGGAGGCCACGGTCCCCATGAAGGGAAGCTCCATGTGGGTGTGCGGATCGATGCCTCCGGGCATCACGTAGGCGCCCGTAGCGTCGATGATCTCGGCCCCCTCCGCGTCCAGATCGAGACCCACGGCCGCGACGCGCTCCCCCTCGATGAGCACGTCGGCCCGCGCTTCCTGTTCGGCGGTGACGACGATGCCCCCGCGAATGATCGTCTTGCTCATGACACGACCCTCACTTCTCCACGAGCTCGCCGTAGGTGTCCGGCCGGCGGTCCCGATAGAACTGCCAGGTCTTGCGCACCTCGTCGATCATCGAGAGGTCGAGGTCGGCGACGACGAGCTCGTCCTGATCTTCGGATCCCTCGGCGAGAATCTCTCCGCGCGGGTTCACGAAGTAGCTCGTCCCGTAGAACTTTCCGATGTTCCACGGCGCCTCGGTGCCGACCCGGTTGCTGGCGCCCACGTAGTAACCGTTCGCCACCGCGTGTGCGGGCTGCTCGAGCTTCCACAGGTACTGCGAGAGGCCCGCGACGGTGGCGCTCGGGTTGAAGACGATCTCCGCACCGTTGAGGCCCAGACAGCGCGCCCCCTCGGGGAAATGCCGGTCGTAGCAGATGTACACCCCCACCTTCGCGTAGCGGGTCTGGAAGACGGGGTAACCGCCGTCCCCCGGCTTGAAGAAGTACTTTTCCCAGAAACCGGCCGTCTGCGGGATGTGCTGCTTGCGGTACTTCCCCAGGTAGGTCCCGTCGGCGTCGATGACGGCGGCGCTGTTGTAGAAGACACCGCGCATGTGCTTCTCGTAGAGGGGCACCACGAGAGCCATCCCGTGCTTGCGCGCGTACTCCTGCATGAGCTCGGTCGTCGGGCCGGGGATCGGCTCGGCGGCGTCGTACCAGCGCTTGTCCTGGCTAGGACAGAAGTACGGGCCGTTGAAGATCTCCTGCAAGCAGAGGATCTGGACGCCCTTGGCCCCGGCTTCGTCGATGAGCGGCAGGTGCTTGTCGAGCATGGCCTTCTGGATCTCGGCCACCGGCACACTCTCGTCGTTGATCGGGTTGCTGCATTGAATGAGCCCGCAGCGAACGATCTCGGGCATGGCTACCTCCCCGCGCCTGTCGGCGATGCTTCGACATCGCCACGCGCCCCCCCAGGGCAGCGCAGCGCAAGCTGCATCTCTTACCCGCGGCCCATGCGGATTTCAAGAGCGGCGACGCCCCGCGGGGAGCTCAGCACCCGTCGCGGACGTCGATGGCCCGCACGGCGCCCAATTGAATGGCGTCGCAATAGGCCCCGCGGAAGCGCAACGTGCGTCCCGTGAGCGTCCAGCCGCTCGACGGTACGACGACGCCGTCCTGGAGCACCTCGACGCTCCCCGCGCCGCGCGGCGGATCGCTGGCGAGCTCGAACTGGCAGTCCGCGGCCGCGGCGATGATCGACTCCATGGCCGTGGTCAGGGCCGGGGCGTCGACCGCCTCGTAGTAGCGGATGGCACCCGGTCGCGCGCGCCCTCCGGCGTCGGCCATGCGGTTGAGGCCGTCCTGCAACGCAGGGATGCCCGCGGTGCTCCCGCTCGAGTCCGGTCCGACGATCCCGAGCACGAAAGTGTCGATGCCGGCACCGCGCAGCCGCGAGATGGCAGCGACGGTCGCGTCCACGGTAGCGCCACAGTTCGGCTCCGGCAGCCCGTCCGTGGCGAGCACGACAAAGCGCGGACGCGAGCTCGGGTGCGTGGACAGGTAACTCTGAACCGTGTCGAAGGCCGCGGGCGTGGGCGTGTCGCCGGCCCGAGGCGTCGACGCGAGGAGGCGGGCCTCGATGGTTGGGCCGGCGCCGAACATCAGCGGCACGTCCGGGCTCGACGCGACCGCGCAGTTGTAGCGTTCGTCGGTGCCGTCGAGGTGCGGAAAGGTCATCATGCCGAGCTGGAGATCGTCGAGGAGCGGGAGCACGGTACCCATCGCGTCGAGGAGCGCCTGCCACCGGGAGGTGCCGCCGGAGGCGTCCCAGAGCATCGACCCGGAGCGGTCCACGAGGAAGACGATCTCCCCCTCCGGCGGTACCACGGGCACGCTCTCACCCCAGGGCACGCAGCAGCGTGCGTCGCAGTCGGGGTCGGCACAGTCGACGAGGCCATCGCAGTCCTCGTCGACGCCGCCGCTGCAAACCTCGTCCGCCGGCGTGATCGCCCCTTCGCAGGCCCCCCAGCCGTCGGCAGCGCAGCGCTGGACGCCGGCGCGGCAGGCCCCGACGTCCAGAGTGCCGACCCAGCCGCCGTAGCAGCTCCGTTCCGCACCCAAGGGACAGGCGCAGCCCTCGTCGATCCGTCCGTCGCAGTCCTCGTCCTCGAAGCCGTCGCAGGTCTCCTCGGCGTCGACGCGCTCGTCCTCGCAGCCGCTCCATGCGCCCGCGACGCAGCGCTCGATCCCCGACCGGCACATGCCCACGCCCTCGGTCCCCGCGGTCCCCGAGTAACACGCGCGCCGCTCTCCGTCGGCACACTCGCAGCCCTCGTCGGTCTCGCCGTCGCAGTCGTTGTCCACGCCGTCGCAGACCTCCTCGCTCGGCTCACCGGAGAGGAAGCAACGATCCCAGGTGCCGAACTCGAAGTCCGAAGCGCATCGCTGCGTCCCCATGCGGCAAGCGCCCACCCCCGCGAGGGCCGGGTCGCCGCGGAAGCACGGCTGCTCCTGGCCCGGCTCGCAGCTGCAGCCCTCGTCGACGCGTCCGTCCCCGTCGTCGTCCAGGCCGTTGCAGGGTTCCCCGTCCCCCGCGTCCATGGGCTCCAGGCCCGCGTCCGGCTCGCCCTCGACAGCGGTCCCGCCCATGCCGTGGGCCGCGCAGCCGACGCTCGCCGCCAGACCCAAGATCCAAAACCGCATCGCCACACTCCGCTGATGTCGAGGCACGACGACAGCCGTAGCACGAAGCAAGCCAGCCGTGTCCCGCGAAAAGCCCCCTTGCTTCGGAGCGAGAGGGGCCAGTGTGCGAGCCGGCGGCGGGGTGTCATGACCCCACCTCGCCGCGAGGAGCCACACGGCCTGGAACACGGCTGACGGCTGGGCGCGCCCGAAGCCTCCGGGCTACCCTCGATCCGTGATGGAGCGATCGCTGGCCTTGGCGCTGAGCCTGGGGCTCCTCGGATGCGGAGGAGGCGACCCCACAGAGGACGCCGCCGCGGACGCGAGCCCAGACGCGCCGGCGCTCGATGCCGCCACCGACGCGGCCTTGGACGACGGGGGCTCGCGCAACGACGCAGGAGACTCGGGGATGGGTGGTCCGGACGCCGGCGGCCCGCGCTGCCTCGATGGGATCGCGGACCCGCGGGGCACCGACTCCATCGAGGACGGCAACGGGCGAGCCACGGTCGTCGTGACCGACCGCGACTCGTGTCAGCGTACGTACACGATCCGGACCACGGCGACGCTGCGGGACGGACGCCCGGACAACCCGCGGGTGGTCCCCGAGCTCGAGGGCTGGCCGACGGTCCGAACGGGCAACGACCTCTTCGACGCCCTGCATGCGTTGGCCCTCGAGGAGCTGCGCGAGTGCTCCGTCGACCGCGTCCGCGACTTCGCCTTCGACGACGGTCGGGCCGTGCCCTGCGGCGACGGAGGCTGCTTCGAGACCGGTCGCCTGTGGACCTATGTCTGGACGCGCGACACCGCCTACGCGGTGGACCTCGGCCTCGCGCCGCTAGCGCCGATCCGCGCGCGGAACTCCCTCGAATTCAAGCTCAGCGAGCGACGCGGCGGCGGGGACCTGCAGATCGTGCAGGACACGGGCACCGGCGGCAGCTACCCGGTCTCGAGCGATCGCGTGAGCTGGGCGATGGGAGCCCGAGCGCTGCTGGCGTACCTCGACGGGCCCGCCCGAGACGCCTTCGCGGCCCGTGCCCTGGAAGCGCTCTCCAACACCCTCGAGCACGATCGGAGGATCGTCTTCGACCCGGACGATGGTCTGTACCGGGGCGAGCAGTCCTTCCTCGACTGGCGCGAGCAGAGCTACCCCGAGTGGACCGCCCAAGACACGGTCCACATCGCGATGAGCAAGGCCCTGAGCACGAACGTGCTCCACTACCACGCCATGCGGCTGACGGCGCAGCTCGCCGCCGAAGCGGGGGACGCGGCCAGGCAAGCGCGCTACGAGGGCTGGGCCGACGCCCTGCGCGACGCCATCCGGGCGCGCCTCTGGCTCGACGACGTGGGCCTCTTCTCCACGTTCACGACGACGACCCTCGACCCCTCGCCAACGCGCCGCTACGACCTGCTCGGCTCGGCGCTCGCGGTGGTCGTGGGTGTGGCCGACGACGCACAAGCTGCGCGCATCCTCGCGAACTACCCCCACTACGGAGCGAGCGGGCCCGTGCACTGGCCGCAGCAACAGCTCACGCCCATCTACCACAACCGCGGCGAGTGGCCTTTCGTGAGCGCCTACTGGCTTCGGGCCGCAGCCCGCGCCGACAACGACGCGGTGGCGACCCGCATGGTGCACGCGCTCATGCGAGGCGCAGCGCTCAACCTCTCCAACATGGAGAACTTCGAGGCCGCCAGCGGCGCACCCTGGGTCGACGAAGGCCCCAGCTCCGGCCCCGTCGTCAACTCTCAACGGCAGCTCTGGTCTGTGGCCGGCTACCTCGGGATGGTGCATCGCGTCCTGTTCGGGCTCGACGCGGGCGCCGACGGGCTGGCGGTGCACCCCTACCTCACCGCGGCGCTTCGGCGCGAGCTCTTCGCGGGCACCGAGACCCTGGTCCTCAACGACTTCCCCTACCGCGGACACCTCCTGAGCGTGGTGCTCCATCTCCCGGCCGCGTCCGCCAGCGACGGCAGCTACACCGTCGCGACCATGGAGCTCAACGGTTCACCGGTGCCTGGGACCGCGCTGCCACCAGAACGACTGGGGACGAGAAACCGGGTGGACGTCTACCTCGCCCCCGGTGTCCCCTCGGACCCGCCGGCGACCCTCACCGAGCGGAGCCCCGCCGACTGGCGCGACATCTTCCAGCCCCGTACCCCCCGCATCGGCGACATCGCCGAGTCCGGCGGGCGGCTGCGCCTGAGCATCGACCGAAACGGCGAGACCGATGCGGTCCGCTTCCGTATCCTACGAGACGGCGCCCCGGTGGCGACGGGGCTTGCCGACGACACCACGTCGTGGACCGATCCGAGCGTCGATCCCGGCGCCGATGCCTCTCCCTGCTACGCGGTCGAGGCCTGCTTCGTCCGCAGCGGCAACTGCTCACAGCACTCGCCCCCGGTGTGCTGGTGGGGACGAGGGCTCAGTCACATCCGGCGCTTCGGCGCCGCGACCCTTACCCACGTAGGCGGCGCTCCGTCGACCAACCACGGGCGTTTCCATTACGAGCCCTGGGGCGACGAGGGCCACCGGTTGGAGCTCTCGGGTTTGCGCCCCGCCAAGAGCGGCCGCCATCTCTTTCAAGTCGTGTACGGCAACGGAGCCGGCGGGGTCACGACCGGCATAAGCTGTGCGGTCAAACGGCTGGCGGTCGAGGACGAGGCGACCGGCGCCGTCGTCGGCGAAGGCGCTTTGGTGATGCCGCACCTCGGGGACTGGGACCGCTGGGAGGACTCGAACTTCGTCGCCGCGACCCTCGAAGCCGGCCACAGCTACCGGGTCGTCATCGAGAGTGACGAGGGCTACGTGAACATGTCGGCCTTCGCGCACTTCGCGAGCTACACCGGCGGCCTCGGAGGCCGCGACGGCGCGTTCAACCGCGTGAACATCGCGGAGCTCGTTGTGCTCTACCGGCCCTGACCCCGGAGCCGGACCGGAATGGAGAGCTGGTGCTCCTTTCAACCCCGAACGCTTTCCGTCCTCGAGCGCATCTCGAATGGCATTCAGACGAAGCGATCGACGTCTCGTGTGCCCTCGCTCTCTCGGTCGGAGCTGAAGCGGTAACGCTCGTCGAGGAGGTCGTCGATGCGCTCCATGACCTC
>JALVDI010000632.1 GCA_027009115.1 Polyangiaceae bacterium
GGTCAACGACACTCTCCTGCTCGATGCGGGCAACACGCTGATCTACCTCGACCACGACGCGGTCGCGGAGCTGACGGGCCTCGACGCGTCAGCCTTGCGGAGCGCGGAGGGCGCTGCGAAGCGTGCCTACGAGGCGACGCTGCGCAGCGGAACCAGCCATGAAGACGGGTGGCTGCTGTTCATGCAAGAACTCCTCGCGCGAAGCGGAGCGCGGGAAGGACTCACCGAACAGGTTCGCATGCTCCGGGCCGAGCACGATCGCAGGAACCTGTGGAGGAAGGTGCCGCCGGGGCTGCGCGAGGTGCTCACCGAGGCGCGCGACAGAGGATGGAAGCTCGGGGTGGTGTCGAACTCCGAGGGGCGGCTCGTCGAAATCCTGACCGAGGTCGGCATCGCCGAATTCTTCGGGGTGATCGTCGACTCAGCCGTCGTGGGCGTCGCCAAACCGGACCCGCGGATCTTCGCGCTTGCCCTCGATGCCCTGGGCAGTTCGGCCCAGAAGGCGATCTACGCGGGCGATGTCCCGGACGTCGATGTCGCTGGGGCGCGCGCCGCCGGGATCGAGGCCGTGCTCGTGGACAGCCTCGATCACTACCCTGACTACACGGAAGCTCCGCGCTTCCAACGCACCGCAGACCTGGTCCGCGCGCTCCTCAGCGGCGCAGAAATTCGATGACCGTCTCGGCGATGCGCACCACCTGGTGCTCGCCGAGCTCCGGATAGACGGGTAACGCCAGCACCTCGTCGCAGGCTCGTTCCGCCTCGGGGAAATCCCCGGCGCGGTAGCCGAGAGAGGAGAAACACTCCTGCAGGTGCAGCGGCTTGGGGTAGTAAATCGCGGACGCAATGCCCTGGTCGGCCAGGTGCGCCGCGAGGGCGTCGCGCCGGTCCGTTCGGATCACGTACTGGTTGTAGACGTGCCGCTCGTTGACCGACGCCGGAGGCATCAACCGTACTTCGGGAAGGCCCGCCGCGCGAAAGATCTCCGTGTAGCGCGCTGCGTTCGCGCGGCGTTGCGCGTGCCATCGGTCGAGGTGGGGCAGCTTCACGCGGAGCAGCGCCGCCTGAAGCGCATCGAGGCGAAAGTTTCCGCCGATGCGCGCGTGAAAGTACTTGGGCTTGGCGCCGTGCACGCGCAGGACCCGCGCTCGCTCGGCGAGCTCGTCGTCCATGGTCGTGACCAGCCCGCCGTCACCGAAGCCGCCGAGATTCTTCGAGGGAAAGAAGGAAAAGCAACCAAAGGCACCGACCGCGCCCACCCTTCCTGGCGCGCCGCCGGCGCCGAGGGCTTGGGCCGCGTCCTCGACGATGGGGATGTCGCCGGCGGCGGCCTGCAGCCCGCGCAGATCGCAAGCCTGCCCGAAGAGGTGTACCGGGAGGATCGCCCTGGTGCGTGGGCCCACCTCGAGGCGGGCAGGATCCAGGTTGAACGTGACGGGGTCGATGTCCACGAAGACCGGGCGAGCGCCGACGCGCGCGATCGATCCCGCAGTCGCGAAGAACGTGAAGGGCGTCGTGATCACCTCGTCGCCGGGACCGACCTCGAGCGCCATGAGTGCCACGAGCAGGGCGTCGGTGCCGCTCGAGACAGCGATGGCGTGCCTCGCTCCCACGTACCGGGCGAGCTCGGCTTCGAACGCCTCGACTTCCGGGCCAAGGATGAAGCGC
>JALVDI010000633.1 GCA_027009115.1 Polyangiaceae bacterium
CGTGGTGATCTTCTTCGCCGCCATGTCGTCCCGAGTGTAGGAAATGCTCCGAGGCTCCAGAGCGTATCTCAAAAACGATCGTCGATCGATCCGTGGACTGGGCGGGACCGCTGGCGCATCCGCGAGGCGAGGGAATGCCGAGCATTCTTGAGCAGAGAGGATGGCGGCAGAGGGCGCGCGCAGGCCCCACAGCGGCGACGAGGGGTTTTGAGATACGCTCCAAAAGCGGGTTTCAGACCTCATGCCGCCGGGAGGGCGCCAATCAGCCTCGGAAGCGAGGTTTCGTAACGATACGAGGTGCCCCGGTGGCCCCCGTCGAACTCCTCGAAGTCCACGTTCGCCCCGACCTGCCGAAGGGCGTCGTCCAGCAAGCGCGCGGCGAAGTGGAGCCCGTGCTCGTCGCGGTTGCCTGCGTCGAGGTAAACGAGGCTCATCTGCCCCAACGCCTTCCCTCGCTCGGGCACGAGCCGGAGCGGATCCTGCGCGAGCCAGCGCTCCCAAACGGCGGGGTCGAGCTCCGCCGTGCGCGGGTCGAAGGGCAGCGCGCAGTACGGAAACGGCCCCTCCGGCTGTGGCGCATAGGCGGCGCTCGACGCGAGCACGAAGATGGCGTCGAACTCGAAGGCGTCCCGCGGGCCTCCGTCCACCACGCGCTCACAGAAAGCCGCCAGCCCCCCGGCGCGATCGATGGCGATGGCGGCGCGGGTCAGCATGGGCCGCATCGACACGTCGAAAGCGGCGTCTCCGGCGTGGCTCCCCAGCGCCGCGACGAGCTCCGGCCGGTCCATGCCGAGGCGCAGTGCGCCGAAGCCGCCGGAAGAGCGTCCCACCACCGCGCGCGCTTCACGCTCGGGGATCGTCGGAAAGTGAGCGTCCACGTGCGGAATGACCTCCTCGGCGAGGTAGCTTTGGTACGGGCCGGTGGCAGGGCTGTCGAGGAACTGGCTCCCGCCCCAGCGGGTCATGCAGTCCGGCAGCACGAGGATCGCCGGCGGGCACTCCCCGGCGAGGACCTGCCGCTCGAAGCGCTCGACCGTGTTGGGCTTCCAGGGGTTGAACCCGAGCACGCTGTGGTGCGTGCTCGCGAAGCCGGTGAGGAGCAGCACGATCGGCAGGCGACGATGCTCGACCGGAGGCACGTAGACGAACACCTCGCGCACGTGGGGGTCGCCAAGCCGGTTGCCCTGGAGCAGGCGGCTGTCGATTCGAGTGCGCTCGATGCGGCCTCGCAGCATGGGCGAGGGAGCGTATCTCAAAAACGATCGTCGATCGATCCGTGAACTGGGCGGGACCGCTGGCGCATCCGCGAGGCGAGGGAATGTCGAGCCTTGTCGAGCTGAGAGGATGGCGGCAGAGGGCGTGCGCAGGCCGCGGAGCGGCGATGAGGGGTGTTGAGATGCGCTTTAGCACGAAACGGGGCCGACGGCGGGCGAGCTGTTGGCCAGCAGCGCGCTCACATCCGCTCCAGGGTCTCGATCCCCAGCAGATCGAGACCCGCCCGCAGCTGCTTTCCCGCCAGCGCCGTCAGCGCCAGGCGACTGTCACGGGTGGCGCCTTCGGCCTTGAGCACTGGGCAGTTCGTGAAGAAGCGGCTGAACTCACTCGCCACCGCGTAGAGGTGCTGCGCGATGTGGTGCGGCTCATACCTCTCTGCCGCCAGGTGAACGCGATCGCCGAAGCGGGCGAGCTCGCGCGCGAGGCTCTGCTCCTCGGGCGCCTCCGGTAAGATGGGCGCAACGAACTGCTCGAAGTCGAGACCGCCCTTGTCGAAGATGGAGCGCACCCGCGCGTAGTTGAACTGCAAGTAGGGGCCGGCGTTGCCCGTGAAGGCGAGCATCTTGTCGAAGTCGAAGCGGTAGTCGGTGGTGCGGTTTTGCATCAGGTCGGCGTACTTGACAGCCCCGATGCCGATCACCCGCGCCGCGCGATCCAGGTCGTCGTCGGCGATCCGAAGCTTGCCCGCCTGACGCTGCTGCTCGATGACCTGACGCGCCTTCGCTTCGGCTTCGTCGAGGAGCGACGCGAGGGTCACGGCCTTGCCCGCGCGGGTACGCAGGACCTTGCCGTCTTCGCCGAGCACCTGGCCGAAGCTGACGTGCTCGAGGGCCATGTCCACCCCAAGGAGCCGCACGGTCGCAAAGAGCTGCTGAAAGTGCAGCGCCTGCGGCGCGCCCACGACGTACACGCTGCAGTCCGCCTTCAGGGTGTTCTTGCGGTACAGCGCCGTCGCGATGTCCGTGGTGGAGTAGAGGAAGGCGCCGTCCCGCTTGCGCACGATGAACGGCGTCTCGCTCTTGGCCAGCTTCTTGGGAATCGCGTCGGGCAACGCGCCCTCGATGGTGCTCGGATCGAGCTCGCCGAAGAACACCGCGACGGCGCCCTGGTCCTCCCGGGCGATGCCTCGGGCAAGCAAGGTCTCGACCACCCCCGGGAGCGCGTCGTGGTAGGCGCTCTCGCCGAGCCACTCGTCGAACTCGACGCCGAGCCGCTCGTAAACGGCGTCCAGGGTCGCGCGCGTCGCCCGCACGAAAGCCTCCCACTGAGCACGGTTGGCCGGGTCGCCGCTCTGCAGCTTCGCGAGCTCGTCGCGCGCGCTCTGGGCGAACTCCTCGTCCTCTTTGGCCTTGGCGCTCGCGAGCTTGTAGACCCGCTCCAGCTCAGCGATCGGATCGCGCTGCAACGCCGCCTCGTCGCCCCAGGTGCGCATGCCGACGATGAGCAAGCCAAACTGCGTCCCCCAATCGCCGAGGTGGTTGTCGCCGATGACCCGGTGCCCGACGGCGCGCAGAAGCTTGACGATCGACCAGCCCAGGATCGTCGAGCGCAGGTGCCCGACGTGCATCTGCTTGGCGATGTTTGGCGACGAGAAGTCGACGACGATGGTCTGCGGCGAAGCCACCGGCTCCACGCCCAAGGACGGTTCGGCGAGCGCCTGGCTGAGCTGCGCCCCGAGCCACGTTGGCGCCAGCGTGAGGTTGACGAAGCCCGGGCCCGCGACCTCGGCGGTGGCGATGGCCTCGCAGCGCCGCATGGCCTCCGCAATAGGCCCGGCCAGCTCCCGCGGCTTCTTGCCGAGACGCTTGGCGAGGGCCATCGCTCCGTTGATCTGGTAGTCGCCGCGGGCCGGGTCGGTGGTCGGCCGCAAGAGCGGAGCGGGCCGCTCCTCCAGACCCAGGGCTTGTTGCATCGCCTCGGCGGCGAGGTCTTCCAGCACGGCGTTCAGGCGCATGGGCCGGTGTTTAGGCCCTCCGGTGGCCGCCGTCCACGCCCAAGGCCTCAGCGAGGCCGTTGCGGGCGTCACGGGGGGGCGCTATCTCGCTGGGATGGCCCTCCAGCGTGCCCTCTATGCCCTGAGCTGCTTCGCCCTCGCCTGCTCCCCTGCGCCGGCGCCCTCCGACGACTCCGACGACCACGGCGAGCTCTCCTCGGGAGGCACGACCGCGGCCGCTCCAGCGTCGGACCCGTCGCGGTGGCCGCGGGAGTTCGTCGCCGGGCCGGGCACCGGGCCCGCGCTCTTCCTGCACCAGGGCTCGGACGCGCCCGCCCTCGGGTACGTCAGCGAAGGGGTCCACTTCAAGATCGCGGGCCTGCCAGAGAACGGGCGCGTGCCCGTGCGCATCCCCGGAGCGCTGAAGGTGCGCGCGTGGCTCAGCACCCGCCGCATGGCCCTGAGGGCCCAGCACCGCGGCAAGATCCGCGGCACCCCGGCCTACGTCGGGCCCGGAGACTACGTGCGCTTCCTCGCCCCGGCGGACGACCCCGACTGGATGCGCGTGGAGGTGATGCCGCGTCTCGCCGAGGGCGTGTTCGGGCCCGCGGTGGCCGGTGAGTTCCCGGCCATCGGCCTCAGCCACGAGCCTCCGCCGGCGGACGCCGAGCCCCCCTCGCCGGGGACGATCCGCTACGTGCCGGCGGGGCGAGAGGTCCCGCTCTACGCCCGGCCCCGCGGCGAGGTCGTCGCGACGCTCCCGGCGCTGCCGACGGGCGTTCAGGTGGCGGTGCTGCGGGAGCGCGGTGAGTGGAAGGGCGTGCGCGCGGGCCTCGGCCCCTACCTGGTCGGCTACACGAACGCCGAGCTTGGCGAAGACGGTCCCAGCTCGGCCGAGGCCCCCGCCCAGCCCGCGGCTGCCCCCGGTGAGGTCCCGATTCGGCTCCGGGCCGAGGCCGACAAGCCGCTTTGGCGCCTGGCGGAGGGCACGCGTGTGCGCTTCGATGGACGCACGGTGGCGATCTTCGGGTCCGCAGGGTGGGGCCGCGAGATGAACCGCTACGAAAACACCGGCGAGGTCGACCTCTTCGTGGCAGCCGACGACAACGTGGCCGTCCGCGGCATGGTGCGCATCGCCGACCTGCTCCCGGTCGAAGGGTCGAACGAGGCGGAGGCTCCCGCCGCTCCGTCCTCCGGCGAGACCACGGCGAGCGGGACGACCTCGACGACCCCCTGACCGCCTACTGGGCGAAGATCTCCGCCACGGGAAGCACCCTCATCCGGTCGCGCCCGATGCCAATCCGGTAGCGGGCGATCTCCCGGTCTTCGGCGAGGATCGCCTCGGAGGGGGCGCCGCGGTGCCGCAGCGGCGACTCCACCTCGGAAGCGAGCCGGTCGGCGAGCGCCTGGGCGTCCGCAGCAACGATCGCGATCTGCAGCTTCGAGAGATCGAGGTGCCGGCGCACGGCGGCGTTCACTTGCTCGGGCGTGAGGCGGCGCCAGGCCTCCCGAAGCCCTTCGAGCCAAGGCTGAGGGCTGTCGTAATAGCGATCGTCGATGGCGAAACCAAGCCGCCGAGACTCCGTTTGCAGATAGAGCGCGTAGTAGCGATCGACGAAGGTGCGGATGCGCTCGAAATCCTCCGTCGAGATTCCGTCACGCACGAACTGCCGCAGCTCGCGGACCACCATGCGGATGGCGAAGTGGGCGTTCTCCGGCTGGACCGGCCGCACCCACGCGCTGAAGTACTGCTGGCGGCGGGAGATGTTGGGCCGGGGAAAGCGGCTCCAGCCCTCCTGGACGAAGTGCTCGGCGTAGGCGTAGTCGCCGTAGTTGAGGCCGCGATCGCCGCGCATCTTCTGCATGAGCCGCCCGGCAAAGGTCCGGTGCTGCCCGAGGTAGGCCGCCGCCAAGGTCAGCGCTGCATAGTCCTCGTGGTCCCGGGTGACGTCGATGGGGACGCCCAGACTCACCGCCACGCTGCGGGCATCCGGCTTGTCGACGAGCCAGATCCGCATGCCGTCGAGCTCCACGGCAGGCAGCCGGATGCGGCCGACGCAGCCGTCGCGGCGCATCGCCCCGAGGTCGCCACGCACGCGCGCAGCGAAACCTTCGGGGTAACCGCCCGCCAGGCCGACGGTGACGCGCCCGGAGCAAAACACGCGCGCCGCTTGGGCGCGGAGGTCGTCAGGACCGATCGCTCCGAGCCCGCGCTCCGTACCCAGCTCAGGGTGCCCATAGGGGTGCCCCTCGTAGAGCATCGCCTGCAGTACCTGCTTGCCGAGCTCCTCGTCGTCGTTGCCCCGCAGGCCCATGGTCAGCGCGGTCCGAGCGCGGGCGAGGAGACGCTCCACATCCCGCTCGTCGAAGCGCGGACGCGCCAGCACATCCCGGAAGAGCGCGTAGAAGGCGTCCAGGTGATCGCGATGGACTCGTCCGACGAAGACGGTCTGGTCCCGATCCGTCGCCGCATGGATCTCGCCGGCCATGGGGTAGAGCGCCTCGGTGAGCTGCGCGTAGGAGCGGTCCCCAGCCCCGGCCTCGACCATCGCCTCGGCGGTGAGCCGCGTCAGGCCTTCGCGACCGTCCGGGTCTTCGGCACTGCCGGCGTCGAAGGCGACCCGGAGGGTCACCATGGGTGATCCCGAACGCATCTCGATCAGTTCGAGGACGCCGAGATCCTCTCGCTCCGGCGCCGGGGCCTGCTCGACGACCTCGCTCGTCGCCTCCGGCGCTTGGTCGACCGGGGGGATCTCCGCAGGAGGGGTGGGCGCGCCGCCGCAAGCGAGCGCGAGGACGACCCAAGACGACAGAACAACGGGACGCATCATCGGTCCTCCTCCTCGGCCAGAGCGGCTTCGCAGGGGTTGCCCGGCTCCGGCGGTGGACCGTCGGCCTCCGTGCGCTGTGCCAGGGTCACGACGAAACGCCGGCTCTCCGTGAGATAGCGCCCCGCAGCCCGAGCCACGTCCTGAGGCGTCGCCGCAGCGAGCGCCTCCAGGTACTCGTCGAGGGCACCGAGGCCGCCACCGGCCGCGATGAAGTTGCCGAGCAGATCCGCCACATCGGCGGGCGTCTCGAGGCTGGCGAGGAGCCCGTAGCGCAGGTTCGAGCGGACGGCGTCGATGCGCTCGGCGGGCACCTGGCCTGCGGCGATGCGAGCGAGCTCACCCTGAATCGCCTCCAAGACCCCGTCGAAGTCCGGGGCCCCCTCGGTGGGCTTGAGCTCGCCGCTGACCACGAAGAGCGCCGGGTCGCGGTGAAAGTCGCGGGTCCAGGCCTCCAGCCTCAAGAGCTTCTGGTCGCGCACGACGAGCCGCTGGTAGAGCGGCGCCGACTCGGCGAAGGCCAGCCCCTTGACGATCTCGAGGGCGGCGGTTTCTCGGATCGCAGCGGCACGCCGCCGACCGCGACGGTGTCCTCCGTCGAAAGCGGGGGTGCGGTAGCCGAGGAAGAATCGCGGCGCGGTCGCGCCATCCCAGGGAATGTGGCGGCGCGCCCCCGCGGTGGGCTCCGGCTCGGTGGGGATCCGGGGACGGTCTCGCCGACCGCGCCAGCGGCCGTACTTGGCGCGCACCATGCCCACGAGGGTCTCGTGCTCGACGTCGCCGACGACGATGAGGGTGGTGTTGTCGGGGGTGTAAAAGCGGCGGAAGAAGCGGCGCGAGTACTCGTAGCGCGTGGGCATGCGGCAAATGTCGCGAAGGTAGCCGAGGG
>JALVDI010000634.1 GCA_027009115.1 Polyangiaceae bacterium
GACGGTCAACGGCTCGCCGGCGACCCTCGATGCTTCGGGCAACTTCAGCGCGCCGCTCACGGCTCGGTTCGGAGTCAACTTCGTGGACGTCGTGGCCACCGACAGCTTTGGCACCGAGAACAGCACGACCTGCGCGTTCCTCGCTTCCAACCGCTGGTCGGCGCCGGCCAGCCTCATGAACGACGCGGTGTCCCTCAAGCTCACGATGCAGGCCATCGACGATGGCGACCGAACCGATGGGCTCGATTCCCTCAACGACCTCCTGCACACGGTCGTCAACAGCCCAGGGCTCCGCAACAGCCTCCACAGCTCGCTGCTCGCGAGCAACCCGCTCAAGCCCATGAGTTGCGATGTCAGCACGTTCCTCGGGTGCGCGGTCAGTTCGCGCGTTCGCTATGTCGACTCGCAGCTCGGCGGGCCCAACACCACCTCCCTCGCGCTCGTCGACGGCGGGCTTCGAGCCTCGGTGACGCTCCGCAACACGCGCCTACGGCTCCGCATCGACGGGCGGGCCATCGGCATCCCTTACGACACGGAGGGCTGGGTCACCTTCGAGTCTCTTCAGGTGAACCTGACCTTCGACGTGAACCTGTCCGGCGGGCGTCCGCGCATCTCCGTACGGCCCGGATCGGTGAGCGTTTCCGTAGGCCGCATCCGCACCGCCTTCAGCGGCCTGGACGGCGCCGTCATCAACATCGTGGCGAGCCTCGCCAACGGCACGCTGCGCAACACGGTCCGCGACCTCGTCCGAGGCTACGTCGAGTCGAGCTTCAACGACGTGCTCGACGGGATGCTGGCGGGCCTCGACATCTCGAGCCTGGGCACGACCTTCAGCGTCCCACGCCTTGACTCGGGGACCATCGACCTGAACTTCGGCGTCGGGTTTTCGAGCGTCTCGACGACGAGCGCGCGGCTGCTGGTGGGCATCGGCACCCGCTTCACGGGACCGACGAGCGTCGCCTTCCCCACCCTCGGCGTCGCGCTCCCGCCGGGCACCTCGCCGAACCCGCCCCTGCTGGACGACCCGGCGATGACGAGCGGCTCGATGGGGGTCTCGATCCACGCAGGCATCTTCAACCACGCCATCCATGCGCTCTGGCGAGCAGGGCTCCTCGACGCCACCGTGACGGGAGCCGATCTGGGCGGGGTGCCCGCCGGCGTCTCCGCAAGGATCGTGGGGCGGCTGCCTCCGGTCGCCCAGATCGACGGAAACGAGGTCACCATCGGCATCGGGGCCCTCGACCTCGACCTCGTCTACCCAGGTCTCTTCGACGCTCCTGTGCGCGTCACCCTGGGGGCCCGCGCGAGCACCCGCGTCGCGCTCATGGGCGACGATCTGAGCTTCTCGGCGATCACCATCGACGAGCTCTTCTTTTCGGCCCCTGGCGTCTCCCTCGACGCCGCCACCCGCGACGTGCTCGAGCGGTTCTTGCGGACGCTCGTGCAGTCCCTCGTCGACAGCCTGCTCAACGACTCGCTTCCGGCGCTCCCCATCCCCTCGTTCACGCTGCCCGCGTCGCTCTCCGCCTATGGCCTGCCGCCGGGCGCGGAGCTGGGGCTCCGCTCGCCGAGCCTCACCAGCGAGGGGCAGCACTTCGTCCTCCGCGGCACCTTTGGGGAGCTTTGATCATGCGCGTCTTCCTCTCGGCCCTCCTCGCCTTTGGCCTCGCTTGTGGCGACGACTCGATGGCCCCGTCGGACGGCGGCCCGGACGCCCGTCCACCGGACACTCCGCCCTTTGGGATCGAGGTGCGCGTCTCGCCTCCGCGGGAGTCTTACCGGACGGACCAGACCATCCGCATGGTGGCCGAGGTGACCGACGTCGACGGTGCGCTCATCGAAGGCGCAGCCGTCACCTGGAGCGTCGAGCCGGCGAGCGCGGCCACGGCGCTCGGCGACGGCGTCTTCACGCTGATCGAGGAGGGCTTCGTCGAGCTCACCGGCTGCACTTCCGCCGCCGGCCCCGACGGCGAGCCGCTCTGCGACTTCAGCCGCATCCTGGTCGACAGCGGCGCGCCAAACCTCGAGGTGAGCTCTCCGACGCCCGGCGAAGAGCTCGGGGGCGAAGGCGCGACGGAGATCGTCGTGACCGGATCGGTCGCCGACACGCGGGACGTGCAGGTCTTCGTCAACGGCGAGCTGGCGAGCCTGGACGAGATGGGAAGCTTCACTCACCGGCTGACGCCGCTCTTTGGCGCCAACCATCTCGAAGTCGTGGCCTCCGACGGACTCACCGAGAGCTCACGGGTGGAGATGGACGTGCTCTGGGCCGACGGATACGTGCCGGCCACGAACGGTGACAGGCCCGAGATCGCCCTCCCGGAGGGGCTGGTGCTGCAGCTCGGGCAGCCCTTCTTCGACGACGGATCGCCCCTGGACACGACGGCCGACCCCGTCCGCACCGAAGACCTCGCCGACGTCTTCGAGTTGGTGCTGAGGCACGTCGACTTCCGAGGGCTGCTGCCGGACCCGTTGGTCGACAGTGCCCCCACGCTGCTGCTCCGTGTCACCGAGGTTCGCACCGGGGACGTGAACGTGCAGCTCGACGTCGTCGACGGGGGCGTGGAGCTCTTCGTGCGGATCGGCTCCCTCGCCGTCGACACCGCCGGGTCCCTCGAGTTCGAGGGGGCCATGCTCGACCTCGGCGGCGGCCTGGACGCATCGCTCTCGGCCTTCGCTCGGGTCGACGTGAGCAAAGCCGGGCCCGACGCGCCGATCGAGTCGCGCGTGCGCGACCTACAGGTGGCCGTCGAAGACATCGAGGGGCGCTTCACTGCCCCCGAAGCGAACGCGATCCTTCAACTCGCCGAGGGGCTGCTTCGCTCGACCCTGGAGACCGAGCTTCAGGCGGCCTTTTCGGGCTCGCTCCTCGACGCCATCCCGGCCGTGCTCACCGACGCCCTCGGCTCCCTCGACACAGCCCTTCAGGGCCAGAGCGTCGCCATCGACACGCCCCTCTTCCCCGCCGTGACCCTCCAGCTCGACGGGCGCCTGGCGGGGTTGGACAGCCGCTACCGGCGGTACCTGCGCGCGCCTTTGCAGCTCACCGTTGGCACCGACCAGAGGGCGACGCACCCCGACTCTCGCGGAGCCGCGAACCTCGTCGCAGCGGCCGATCCTCTCTTCGCGACCTCGCCGGTGCAGCTCGGGGTCAAGGTCGCGCTCCTCAACGGATTGCTCCACACCCTGTGGAACTCGGGGCTCCTCGAGATCGACGCCAGTGCCCTGCTCCCCGAGGACTTGGCGGGGGCGATCATGTCGGCGCGGCTGAGCGGGCGCATGCCGCCGGTCATCCGCCCGGCCCGCGGCGCGGAGACGGACGACTTGGTCCTGGTGGTGGGGCAGGCCGAACTTACCCTCGAAGCCCTTGGAGCGACGACCCTCTTCGGCATCACCCTCGAAGCTGGCGCGTCGATCGACATGGTCGACGGATCCCTCTCCCTGACCCTCGCCGAGGAGCCCTTCGTGCGCGTGTGGATCATCGAGAGCAGCGCCGCGCGGCCACCGATCGACGACGCCACGCTCGCGGCACTCCTGACGACGGAGCTTTGGCCGCAGCTGCGGGCGGCGATCGCCGGAGGGCTCGACCTCCAGTTGCCGACCCTCTCCGTCGGCGATCTCACCTCGATCGCGCCGGACCTCGATGGCTTCGCGCTGAACCTCGAGCTGCGGCAGCCCCTCGATGTCCGCGAGGACTCCCTCGTGCTCGACGCCCTGCTCGTCGGCAGCGTGCCCTGAGGCAGCGCGTTCCGAGAGACGCGCTACGGCGCTTCCACGCGACCGGTCGTCGTAGCGCCGGCTGAGCTCCGGCTCCCGACGACAGCGATGGCCACCATGCAGCTCAAGAGCAGGATCACCGAGACGAGGAAACTGACGACGAGCAGGCGGCGCTGGCGACGAAGCCGTGCCCTCTCGTCGTCTGCGCGAAAGATCTCCTCGCCCATGCGCTCTCCCAACAGCCCGTTGACGTAGGCGTCCCGACCGTGATGGTTCGCGAGGATGCCCCCGCGCAAGGCAACAAGTCCAGGGCATCCCGAGGGCATTCGGGGCCCCGCGCAGCGTCCGCTCGGGCGTGAGGCGCACAAAGAAACCCTGGACGGGGCTGCCGGCCGTCGATTGAGGTATCCACCGCCATGGATCGCGGTCGCGCGTGAGGTGCGCCGAGAGGTCTTGGACGGGCTGCTAGGCCGAGACCCGGCACTGACCGCGCTTGCCGAGCTTCGCCAGCCGTCGAACGATGGCCCCCGCAATGTCGAGTCGAGTCACCTTCTCGACACCTTCGAGGCCCGGTGAGGAGTTGATCTCCACGACGAGCGGCCCGCGCGCGCTGCGTAGGATGTCGACGCCCGCGAGGCGAAGCCCGACGGCTTTGGCCGCCGCGACCGCGACCTCACGCTCGCGCTCACTGATCTCGGACCGCGCCGACGATCCGCCCCGGTGGAGATTGCTGCGAAACTCCCCCGCGCGGGCCGTCCGGACCATGGCCGCGACGACCCGATCGTCCACGACGATGCAGCGCAGGTCGGTGCCCCGGGCCTCCTCGACGAGCTCCTGCACGAGGACGTCGACCCGCAAGCTCCGAAGCGCCTCGATCGTGGACTCGGCGCCGTTCTGGGTGTCGCAGAGCATCACGCCCACGCCCTGCGTCCCTTCGAGGACCTTCACCACCACCGGCGGACCTCCGACGGCCTCGACCAGGCTGCGCGCGTCCAGGATGTCGCTGCCGAACGCCGTCGCGGGGATCGGCACGCCCGCATGGTCGAGGAGCTGCAGGCAGCGGAGCTTGTCGCGGGAGCTTGCGAGGGCGTCGGCGCCGACGGGGGTGACCACACCCAGCTGCTCGAGGCGACGGACGAGGGCCACCCCATGAAGGGTGTTCGACGCCGCGATGCGCGGGATGCAAGCGTCGATGTCGGGGAATGCGCCCCCCTGATAGGACACGGGTCGAGGCCCGCCGACGCCGATGCTGCAGCGCATGTAATCGATGACGGACATCTGGTGCCCTGCCCGGCGGCCCGCCTCGACGAGACGGCGCGTCGAGTAGATGTGCGAGCTCTGGCTGAGGACGGCGATGCGCATGGGAACGATGAAGCGTAGGCGAGGGCTCGGCCCAGCGGTAGGGTCGGCTTTACCGCACCTCTGAGAAACGATCCTCGGTCCGTAGACTGGGCGGGACCGCTGGCGCATCCGCGAGCCGAGGGAATGCCGAGCGTTCTCGAGGTGAGATGGCCGCAGAGGGCGTGTGCAGGCCGCACGGCGGCGACGAGGGGTTTGGATCACGCTCTAGGTCGCCGGGGGCGCGCCGCTCGCCTCGATCCCGGCGAGGAGCTCGTCGATCCAGCCTTCCACCTGTCGGGGGAAGGGCCACATCCAGCCGTAGGCGCTGCTGACGAACTGCCGGACGACGTGCGCCCGAAGCGCGGGGTCGCGCGCCGCCTCGAGGCCGAAAACCTCGGCGGTGGCGCGGAAGGTCTCGGCGTAGGCCTCCCACTCGAGGCGGGCACGACCCCAGGCGAGGCCCAGCGGGACGATCGGCAGCAGGTAGAGCAGGGCCGTCGGTACGAGCCCCCAGCGCGCAAACTGGGCCAAGTGCACCGCCTCGTGCCGCAGGGTGAGGTACCGTGAGCGGGGGTCACGTTCGGCCCAGTCCCGAGGCAAGTAGAGGCGCCGGCCGATGGTGGTCACGTAGCGGGTGAGGTAGTGGCGCTGCCCCCCGACCGTGACGATCCGCAGCGCCCAATCGATGGCGCGCGAGAAGGCGTCCCGCTCTTTGTCGATGACCCGCAGCCCGGGGTAGCGCTCTGCGAGCGCTCGAAGGAAGGCGTCGGGGTCGTGCAGGTTCGCAGCGCGAGGGGTCTCTGCCACGGGAGTCTCCGGACCTTGCTCACGTCAATCGGTGCGCGGCTCGAAGGCGCAGGTGAAGTGGCGCAGCGCCGGCGGCTCTTCGACGATGCGGAACCCTCGCAGCATCTCCCGGCGCTCGTGGACGTAGCGAACCGCCTCGATGGTGTAGTCCATGTGGCTCTGGGTGTAGACCCGTCGCGGGATGGCCAGGCGCACCAGGTCCATGGGCGCGGGCTCCTGCGTCCCATCGGGCCGCGTGCGGCCGAACATGACGGTGCCGATCTCGACGCTGCGCACGCCCGCTTCCAGGAACAGCGCCACGGCGAGGGCCTGGCCAGGGAGCTGCTCGGGGGGCACGTGCGGCAGGAAGCGGCGTGCATCGAGGTAGACGGCGTGGCCACCGGGCGGACCGAGCACGGGGACGCCTGCTTCGTGCAAGTGCTGCCAGACGTAGCGCGTCGAAGCGATGCGGTAGGACAGGTAACGTTCGTCGAGCACCTCCCGCAGCCCGACCGCCAGGGCCGCCAGGTCCCGTCCGGCGAGCCCCCCGTACGTCGGAAAGCCCTCCGTCAGGATGAGCACGTTGCGGCAGCGGTGGGCCAGCTCGGCGTCGCGCATCGCCAGGAACCCACCGATGTTGCCGAAGGCGTCCTTCTTGGCGCTCATCAGGGCCCCGTCGGCCAGTGAGAACATCTCCTTGGCGATGTCCTCGACGCTGCGGTCGGCCTGCCCCGGTTCGCGCTGCTTGATGAACCAGGCGTTCTCGGCGAAACGCGCGCAGTCCAGGAACAACGGGATCCCCCAGCGCTCGACGACGCGTCGCACGGCCCTCAGGTTCCCGAGCGAGACGGGCTGCCCGCCGGCGCTGTTGTTGGTCACCGTGACCACGACCAGCGGGACCCGCTCGTGGTGCTCTTCGAGGAAGGCCGCGAGGCGCTCGACGTCGACGTTCCCCTTGAAGGGGTGGTCCGATTCGGTGTCGAGGGCCTCGGCGATGGGCAGGTCCACCGCTTCGGCTCCAACCGCCTCGACGTTGGCGCGCGTGGTGTCGAAATGGGTGTTGGCGGGCACCGCCATT